>NZ_JBHJQI010000066.1:0-45608 GCF_042262805.1 Streptomyces sp. NPDC056361 | reverse complement strand
CGTCGTGCGGACGGCCGAGCCAGCGTAAGCAGCCCGCGGATGCCCGAAGGCGGCGGGCGCGTCAGGAAAGCGTCAAGATGCACCGCTCGGGCTCATCTCCGGCACTCGGTGGCCGAGGGTGCCGGCGCTGTGTGAGGTGCCCGAGAGCTGTTCCGGCCCATGGCGCGACCGTAGCCCGCTGGGCCCCCATCGGATGCTCGATGACCGGCGGTTCCTGAGCCCTCGTGTCAAAGACGTGTGAAGAGAGCGGCACCCGGCGCAAAGAACGCGCCAGGAAGTGCGGGAACCACTCCGGCCGGGGGACACCCTGAGCGGACCTGAATGCGAAGGAGATCACCCGCATGTCCGCTCTGACCACCGAAAACGGGGCCACGCCCGTGGCTGAGGAGCCCCCGGATACCGGTGCGCGCCACAAGCTGACCGCCGTCACCGGGCTTGCCGCGCTGTCGCTCGACGCGATGGCCTCCGTGGCGTACGGCCCCGAGGCCATCGTGCTCGTCCTCGCGGCGGCCGGCGGCTACGGCCTCGGTTTCACGCTCCCGGTCACGCTGGCCATCGCGGGCCTCCTGGCCGTCCTCGTGGCCTCGTACCGGCAGGTCATCGCGGCCTTCCCGGACGGCGGCGGCTCCTACGCGGTCGCCAAGAGGCACCTGGGCCGCCGGACGAGCCTGGTCGCGGCGGGCTCCCTCGTCCTGGACTACGTCCTCAACGTGGCCGTGGCCGTGACGGCGGGCGTCGCCGCCCTCACGTCGGCGTTCCCCGAGCTGTACGGGGACCGCCTGTGGATCTGCCTCGCGGTACTCGTCTTGATCACGGCCGTGAACCTGCGAGGGATCGTCGACTCGGCGCGCGCGTTCATCCTCCCGACCGCCGTCTTCATCGGCGCGATCCTGGTGATGATCGCCGTCGGTCTCTTCCGCGACGGGCCGGTGTCCACGGCCGCGTCCGCAGGCCACGCCTCCGTCCTCGCGGACAACGCCACCGCCGTCGGCGCGCTGCTCCTGCTGAAGGCCTTCGCCTCGGGCTGCTCGGCGCTCACGGGCGTGGAGGCGATAGCGAACGCCGTCCCGTCGTTCCGCGCCCCGGCCGCCCGCCGGGCGATGCGCGCGGAGGTCGCGCTCGGCGCGCTGCTCGGCGCGATGCTGATCGGCCTGTCCGTACTGATCTCACGCTTCGGGCTCCAGCCGGTCGAGGGCGTCACCGTCCTCGCCCAGCTCGCCGACGCCTCCCTCGGCCACAACTGGGCCTTCTACGTCGTTCAGTTCGCCACCATGGTGTTGCTCGCACTGTCCGCGAACACCTCCTTCGGCGGACTGCCCGTCCTGCTGAAGCTCCTGGCCCGCGACAACTACCTGCCGCACGTCTTCGGCCTCAAGGCGGACCGCCAGGTCCACCGCCACGGCGTCGTCTGGCTGGCCGTCGTCTCCGCCGCCCTGCTGGTCTTCTCCGGCGGCGACACCAACACCCTCGTCCCGCTCTTCGCGATCGGCGTCTTCGTCGGCTTCACGATCGCCCAGACCGGCATGGTGCTGCACTGGCGCCGGGAGCGCGGCGCCAAGTGGGCGGCGAAGGCCGTGCTCAACGGTCTCGGAGCCGTCCTCACGGGTGTCTCCGCGGTCGTCGTCACGGCCACCAAGTTCCACGACGGCGCCTGGCTGATCGTGATCGCCCTGCCGGTTCTCGTCCTCGCCTTCGAGGCTGTGCACCGGGCGTACGGGAAGATCGGCGAGCGTCTCGGCGTCGGCCGGATCCCGGAGCCCCCGCACCGCGAGCGCTCCCTCGTCCTGGTGCCGGTCTCGTCCCTGACCCGCCTCACCAGCGAGGCGCTGACCGCCGCCGTCTCCCTCGGCGACGAGGTCCGCGCCCTCACGGTCTGCCACCCGGATCCCGAGGACCAGGCGGCCACCGAGGCCCTGGAACGCGACTGGGCCCTGTGGAACCCCGGCGTCCCCCTCGTACGGCTCCCCTCCGAGCGCCGCTCCCTCGGTCGGCCCATCACCGCGTACGTACGCGACCTGGGGGCCACCGAACCCGGCACCCGGGTCACCGTCCTCATCCCGGAGGCCGAGCCCGAGCACCTCTGGCAGCGCGCGCTGCAGAACCAGCGGGGCGCGGTCGTCGCCCACGCCGTCCGCCGCGACACGGACGCCGTCGTGTGCCGGCTCCGCTTCCGCTGCTGACGTCGGGTCCTGACGCCGGGTCCCGATGCCGGGTCCCGATGCAGGTCGCCGACCGTCAGGAATCCGTAAGAGACCCCTCCGCCCGGTGCCATCCACGCCGCACCGGGCGGAGGCTTGACGTGTCAGAGGTACGGAGGGGGCTGGATTCTGCGAGGTGGATCATGAGGATTCCGCTTCGGGACACGGCCGCCGTCGCCGCCGGAGTCCTGGCACCGTTCGCCGCCGCTCTTGTGCTGATGCCGTTGCGGACGTCCGTCACGCACACCAATCTCGCGCTGCTGCTGGTCGTCGTGGTCGTCGCCGTGTCGGCGTTCGGCAACCGGTTCGCCGGCGCGCTCGCCGCCCTGTCGGCCGCAGCGTGGTTCGACTTCTTCCACACTGAGCCGTACCAGAGCTTCCACATACAGGACCGGGTCGACGTCGAGACGGCCGTCCTCCTGCTGGTCGTCGGCCTGATCGTGTCCCAGCTGGCCGCTCGTGCCCGAACGATGAAGCGGGTGGCGGTCACGGACGCCACGCATCTGGAGAGGCTGCACGGTACGACCCGGCTGGCCCGCTTCAGTACGTCGTCCGACGACGTCGTCCAACGGGTGCGGCAGGAGCTCATCGAGGTGCTTGAGCTGCGGGCGTGCCGTTTCGAGTACGGCACGCTCATCGGGCGTCCGCCGCGCCTCGACCCGGACGGTTCGGTGAAGGTGGCCGGCTGGATCTGGGACCTGGAGCGGCAGGGCTGGCCGGACGGCGAGATCGAACTGCGCGCCATCGTCCACGGGCGGTATCAGGGCCGCTTCCTGCTGACTCCCGAATCCGGCTCCGTACCGCCGCCGTTGGAGGCTCGCCTGGTCGCCGCGGATCTGGCCGCCCAGGCCGCCTCAGCGCTGGACGACGACGGGGTCAGTGCAGGCCCGAGATCGTGAAGACCGAGCGGGCGGTGTCCCGTTCGACGCGGCGCGCGAGCCGGTCGAGGTCCCGCACGCCGTCCCCGAGGGTGCCGTTCGCGAGGGAGGATCGCGCGTCGGCCTCCAGAAGCAGCCAGAGGGACGGGTTGGCGAGAACCACCCGCAGTTCGATCCTGGCCCGGCCACCGTCCACGTCGGTCAGCACGAGACGCCGCTCGATTCCGTCCGACCAGTGGAGGGTGGCGAGCCGGTCCGTGCGGACGACCGTCCGGGTCCACAGGGTCCGGACGGTCAGCCGGCCGGGTGCCGCGACGACCCTGGCGGGCAGCAGGACCACGAAGAGGACGACGGCCAGGGCGATCCACAGCAGCACCGCGGGCAGGTTCAGGCCGCTGTCGCAGGCCTCCACGGTCAGCGCCACGGCCAGCAGCAAGCCGGCGCAGCCGGCGGCGGCCCGGGCCTCGCCCGCCCACTCGCCGTCTTGGACGGTGCGGTCGCAGGGCTCTTGATGCGGGACGAATCGTGGATCCATGGCACGGACGCTAGGTCCGCCGGCGGCCCTGGCCGACCACCGCCGGTCCGTCCTGACGCGGTGCCTACGCGGCCTCGCCGAACTTTGACGCGTGGCTGACGGGTCCGGCCACGTGGTGGACGTACTCGTGGTCCAGCCGGAAGCCGGCCGTCCAGGCGAGGAGGCGGCTGGGGCGGTTGTCGCGGGAGCAGCTCCAGCTGGCGCGGTGGCCGCGTGCCGCGATGTCGGCGGTCAGTCCGGCGACGCAGGCCAGGGCCAGGTGCTGACGGCGTTCGTCGGACGCGGTGGCGCAGGCGACGTCCTCGTAACGGCTGCCGAGGTACCGCGAGCAGGCCACCGCCAGGACCCTGTCCCTGCGCGTCGCGATCCAGCCGAGTCCCGAGGCGGCGAGGGCGGCGGGCCCTTCCCAGCTCTCGTGGATCCAGGCCATGGCCGGGTCGAGCGCTGTGAGCGCCGGGGCTTCCTCGGGGGAGAGCCTGCGCACGGTCACGCCCCGGGGCACGCGGGGTGCGACGGCAGGGGCGCGGTGGACGTAGAGCATCCGCTCCCACGGGACGAGTTGTTCGAAGGCGGCACCGAGCACGGGGACGAAACGGCCTGGAGTCTCGACGTAGTGCCCGGCGAGCGGGGCCAGTTCGTCCGGAGTGACGGCGCTGGGGTCGCCGGCCAGGAGGGCGTGCCCGCCGCAGGTCACGGCCACGACGCGAGGCTCCCTGGCGCGGTCGGTCCACCACTGGCCGTGGCCGGTGGTGAGGACGTGCTCGGCGAGGGCCCTGGTGCCGGGTGCGCCGGAGAGGAACACACGGGCCGGCGCGGGTGGCTGGTGGGACGCGTGGGGGATCACGGGCACCTCCTGGTGCGTAGGAAGCGGAAGCGGGGGCGGCCAGGGGGTGGGCCGCCCCCGGGGGGTTCAGCGGGCGCCGGCCCTGCGGCCGTGGTTCGCCTTCTTCTTGCGGCGGTCCTTCTTCTTGCGGGCGCGCTTGGACATGAGCGGTACGGGTCCTTTCAGGCGCTCTGGCCGACGAGGAGGTCGGCGAGCTTGGTGAGGCGCTTGACGGTGCGCGCCTCGGAGGCGGCCGGCGCGGGGGCGACGCGGTGTTCGCGGTCGTAGTAGGCGCCGTTGACGATCTCGACGGCCGGGTCGCAGAGCCGTACGACGTGGGCCGCGCCCTCGGCCGGCGACACGCCCTCGTGGGCGTAGAGGGGGAGGAGGCTGGTGGTGCAGATGCCGGGGTGGACGGAGACCGCGGTGACGCGCGGGTCTGCGGCGAAGACGGTGAGGGCCAGCTGCGACTGGGCGTAGGCGGCGAGGCGCGAGTAGCGGCGTACCCGGTTCGGGTCGTTCCACTGGATGGATCCGGTGCGGTGCAGGGAGGACGAGACGTTGACGACGCGGCCGCTCGTGCCGCCGGTGAGCGCGGGCTCCAGGAGGTGCGTCAGGAGGTAGTGGGCGAGGAAGTTGACCTGGAACGCGATCTCGTTCCCGTCGGCCGTCACGGTGTGCCGCTCGGGCGCGGCCATGCCCGCGTTGTTGACGAGGACGTCGAGGCGCGGGTGCTCGGCGAGGACCCGGGTCGCGAGGTGCTCGACCTCCTCCAGGCGGGTGAAGTCGGCGCCGACCGCGCAGAGTCGATGGGCGTCGACCCCGGCGAGGCTGACGAGCCGGTCGGTGGCGGCGAGCGCTTCCTCGGCGGTGCGGCCGTGGACGAGCACCGTGGCGCCGCGCTCGGCGAGCAGCCGCGCGGTCTGGTAGCCGATGCCGGAGGTGGCACCGGTCACCAGGACGGTACGGGAGGAAAGGTCGGTTACGGACATGACTGGTCAGTCCCTCGGGGATGAAAGGTGTGTACGGGTACGAAGAAGGGGCGCCGGACAGCGGATGCCACGACGCCCCGGAACTCCGGAGTCTTCGGTCAGCGGTGGGCTGAGGTCTCCGGGCAGCGGGACTCACGACGGGGCGCCCGATGAGGCGGCCGGTCGAGCAGGAGCCACGCGCTGTTCATGCCCACCATCGAACTCGCACGGGAAGTCCCGGGCAAGCAGGGTGGAGGATCCCTGACGCCGCCCTGACGGAACTTCACCCCAGGCCGGGGATACCGGAGATGAGCAGGTCGATCGCCTTGATGCCGAGGAACGGCAGGACGAGCCCGCCGAGGCCGTACACCAGGAGGTTGCGGCGCAGCAGGTCGTGCGCGGAGGCGGGCCGGTAGCGGACGCCGCGCAGCGCCAGGGGGATCAGCGCCACGATGATCAGGGCGTTGAAGATGATGGCCGAGGTGATGGCCGAGGTCGGGCTGTGCAGCCCCATGATGTTCAGCGCTTCGAGGCCCGGATAGGCGCCGGTGAACATCGCGGGGATGATGGCGAAGTACTTCGCGACGTCGTTCGTGATCGAGAAGGTCGTCAACGCGCCTCGGGTGATGAGGAGTTGCTTGCCGATCTCGACGATCTCGATGAGCTTGGTCGGGTTGGAGTCGAGGTCGACCATGTTGCCGGCCTCCTTCGCGGCCGACGTGCCCGTGTTCATCGCGACGCCGACGTCGGCCTGCGCGAGGGCGGGGGCGTCGTTCGTGCCGTCGCCGGTCATCGCGACCAGCTTCCCGCCCTCCTGCTCCTTCTTGATGAGGGCGAGCTTGTCCTCGGGGGTGGCCTCGGCGAGGTAGTCGTCGACGCCGGCCTCCTGCGCGATCGCCCGCGCGGTCAGGGGGTTGTCACCGGTGATCATCACCGTACGGATGCCCATGCGGCGCAGCTCCGCGAACCGTTCCTTGATCCCGTCCTTCACCACGTCCTTGAGGTGGACGATGCCGAGGACGCGGGGCCCGTCCCAGTCGTTGACGGCGACCAGGAGCGGGGTGCCGCCGGCTCCGGAGATCTGGTCGCTCCAGGCGCGCGCCTCGCCCGGCACCCGGCCGCCGTACATCTCGACCCAGGCGATCACCTGCGCCGTCGCGCCCTTGCGGATGTGGCAGGCGGCGCCGTTGTCCCAGCGCAGGTCGATGCCGCTCATCCGGGTCTGGGCGCTGAACTCCACGAACCGGGCGTTGGCCAACTCGCCCCCGGCCGGGGCCCGCAGCCCGTACCGCTCCTTCGCCAGCACCACCACCGACCGGCCCTCGGGCGTCTCGTCGGCGAGCGAGGCGAGCTGCGCGGCGTTCGCGAGCCGTGCCTCCTCGATCCCCGGCAGCGGGACGAAGTCGGCGGCCTCCCGGTTGCCGAGGGTGATGGTCCCGGTCTTGTCGAGGAGGAGCGTGTTGATGTCGCCCGCCGCCTCGACCGCGCGTCCCGACATGGCGAGGACGTTGCGCTGCACGAGCCGGTCCATGCCGGCGATGCCGATAGCCGAGAGCAGCGCGCCGATGGTCGTCGGGATCAGGGTCACGAGGAGGGCGACGAGCACCGTGGTGGAGGGAGCGGCGCCGGCGTAGGTGGCCATGGGCTGGATCGCGACGACCACCAGGACGAACACGACGGTGAGCGCGGCGAGCAGGATGTTCAGCGCGATCTCGTTGGGGGTCTTCTGCCGGGAGGCGCCCTCGACCAGGGCGATCATCCGGTCCATGAAGGAGTGACCCGGGCGGGACGTGACCCGTACGACGATCCTGTCGGACAGCACCGTCGTACCGCCCGTCACTCCCGTCCTGTCGCCTCCCGACTCGCGGATGACCGGCGCGGACTCGCCGGTGACGGCGGACTCGTCGACGGCCGCGACCCCGTCGACGACATCGCCGTCGGCCGGGATCAGCTCGCCCGCCTCGACGAGCACGAAGTCGAAGAGTCCGAGGTCCGTGGCGGCCACGGCCTCCGTCTCGGCCCGGTCGAGGTCCGTGCCGTAGCGCCAGTGTTTCAGCCGCAGCGCCACCGTGTCCGTACGGGCCCTGCGCAGCGACTCGGCCTGCGCCTTGCCGCGGCCCTCCGCCACCGCCTCGGCGAGGTTGGCGAAGATCACCGTCAGCCACAGCCACACGCTGATCACCCAGGTGAACACGGACGGATTGAAGACCGCAGACAGCGTCGTCAGCACCGAACCGACCCCGACGACGAACAGCACCGGATTGCGCACCAGGGCCCGTGGATGCAGCTTGCGCACGGCCTCCGGGAAGCACTTCACGAGCTGGACGGGATCGAGCAGCCCGCCCTGCGCCGAGCGCCGCCGCTTCGGTGCGGGGGCCGGGAAGCGGGGCGGCGGGGGCGGCGTCGGGGGAGCGGTGGGCGCCTGCTGGGGCGCGCGGGAATGCATCGCGGAAGACCTTCTGATGAGCCCGGCCCCGCCCGATCGGCGCCGGCCGGGAGAGCACGGCAGGGCCGTCCTCGTCCGCGCCCCGTGGGCGCACGGAGGACTCCCGGCACGGGTGGCCCCCGGCGCCCACCGGACGGCTGCGGACGGACAGCGACGCTCGTGGTGCGGGGGCACGGCAGCCGGATGGGAGGGGCAGCCGTGCCCCCGCGGTCCGGGGACGATCAGACCACTGACGTCCGCGGCCCGGTGAGCGACCGAGAAGAAAACTAGGCCCACGGCGCGGCGGAGACGACACCGGAACGCCCGAATTGACGCCTCTCTGACGGACGTCGGCGTCGGCCGTCAAGGGCCCGTCAAATCGGACCGCAGGACCGTCAGGGGCACGTCAATGCGGTCGGACGGTGGCCGCAACGGACCACAGAATCCTCGGCACGGGGGATCGGACAACCGTCCGAGGTGTGAGGGTGGGAGGGATGCGTGGCCACCACAACCGGTAGCGCGCAAGGTCCGGACACGACGGCCCGGACCGCCACTCCCACACCCACGGCGGTTGTACGACCGGTGGGCCGTTCCGGTCCGCGACCACGAGGGGGTCGCGGACCGGACGGCCCGTCCGCCGGGACCGCCGCCAGGCCTGTGACCCGACACCTTCACGCCGCCCTGGGCATCGCGCTGCTCGCCGTACTTGCGCTGCTCGCCGTACTCGCGCTGCTCCAGTGGTACCTCGCGCGCCACTTCCACCGCATCCTCAACCCGGCCCTGCTCGCCGCCACCGCCTGCGCGCTCATCGCCGTCGTCCTCGGCTCCCAGGCCGTCACGGCCACCTCCGAGCAACTGCGGGTCGCCCGCCGCGACGCCTTCGACTCGGTCATCGCGCTCTCCCGCACCGGAGCGACCGCCTACGACGCCAACGCCGACGAGAGAGCCGCTACCTCCTCGACCGCGACCACCGCGCCGCCGCCGAGCGGACCGTCGAGGCGTACGCCGCGTACCAGAGGGACGACCGCACCGTCCGCTCCCTCGTCGCCGCCGGCCGGGAACGCGAGGCCGTCGCCTTCGGCATCAGCTGGGAACCGGGCGAGTCCAACGCCCACTTCGGCGCGTGGATGCAAGCCCTCGACGAGGTGACGGCCATCAACAGCCGCGCCTTCGACGCGGCCGCAGGTGACGGCAGGAACGAGCTCACCGGGCGCCTGCCCCGGGCGGTCGCCGGCCTGCTCGTCGCCGCCGTGCTCGCAGCCCTGGGACTGCGCCCGCGCCTTGCCGAGTTCCGCTGACCGAGCGGCTGCGCGCTAGAGATCCGCCAAGACTCCGTCAGCATGCGACGGCACCTCGCAAGGGACCCGTCAAATTGCTCGTACGCGCGCCGCGCACGGGGTTTCCTCGCAGCAGGACACCCGTAGGGACTCATCAGGGAGTGAAGCGCTCATGAGCGTGGAGAACGTGGTCGGACTGATCGTCGCCCTCAGCATCGTCGGTTATCTCGTGGCCGCGCTGATCCGCCCGGAGAAGTTCTGAACCTGCCCGCGCCGTCGGGGCCCGTCGACCCGGAGGTCCGTCCGGGGAGGCTCAAGGTCTTCGTCGGCGCCGCCACCGGGGTCGGCAAGACCTACCGCATGCTGGACGAGGGCCGGCGCAGAGCCGCACGCGGTGCCGACGTCGTCGTCGGCATCGCCGCACGCCAGGGCCGCCCCCACACCGAGGCGATGCTCACCGGCCTGGAGACACTGGAACCCGCCCACGCCGTCCACGACGGCCACGTCCGCCCCGAGCTCGACCTCGACCGGGCCCTGCGACGCGCGCCCGCGCTGATCCTCGTCGACGACCTCGCCCACGCCAACGCACCGGGCCACCGCAACGCCCACCGCTGGCAGGACGTCGAGGAGCTGCTCGCCGCCGGCATCGACGTCGCCACCACGGTCAACGTCCAGCACCTGGAGTCGCTCAGCGACGTCGTCGAGAAGATCACCGGGGTGCCGCAGGACGAGACCGTCCCCGACGCCGTCGTCCGCCGCGCCGACCAGATCGAGCTCGTGGACATGGACCCTCAGGAGCTGCGGCGCCGGATGGCCCACGGCAACATCCACCCGCCCGAGGACGTCGACGCCGCCCTCGCCAGCTACTTCCGTACGGGCAACCTCATCGCGCTGCGCGAACTGGCCCTCCTCTGGGTGGCCGACCGGGTCGACGAGGCCCTGCGGAAGTACCGCTCCGAGCGGGGCATCGGAGGCGTCTGGGAGATACGGGAGCGGATCGTCGTCGCCCTCACCGGGGGGCCCGAGGGCGACACGCTGATCCGGCGCGCGAGCCGGATCGCCGCCCGGACGGCCCAGGGCCGGCTGCTCGCCGTGCACGTCGTGCGCAGCGACGGCCTCGCGGCCGGCACCTCATCCGCGGCCCTCGCCGGGCAGCGGCGGCTCGTCGAGAGCCTCGGCGGCAGCTACCACACGGTCGTCGGGGACGACGTCCCCACGGCCCTGGTGGAGTTCGCCCGCGCCGAGAACGCCACCCAGCTGATCCTGGGCACCAGCCGGCGCGGCCGACTCGAACGCTTCCTGACGGGCCGGGGCATCGGAGAGACGACCGTCGCGCTCTCGGGTGACATCGACGTCCACACGGTCACCCACGAGCGGGCGGGCCATGGACGGCTGCTCCCCTCCCGCCGCCGCACGTTGCCGGTCTCGCGCCGCGTCGCCGGGCCGCTCGCGGGGCTCGTCCTGCCCGTCCTGCTCACCCTGCTCCTCGATCACACACGGGGAGTGTTCAACCTGACCAGCGAGGCGCTCCTCTTCCTCGCCACCGTGGTCGGCGTGGCCTGCCTCGGCGGGGTCGTCTCGGCGCTCGTCGCCGCCGTCACCGCGTCGCTGCTGCTCAACTACTGGTTCATACCGCCCGTAGGCGCGTTCACCTTCGCCGACGCGGACAACATGCTCGCCCTCGCGGTGTTCGTCCTCGTCGCCGCCGTGATGGCCGGAGCCGTCGACCGCTCCTTGCGCCTGTCCAGACGCGCGGCCCGGGCCACCGCCGAGGCCGAGACCCTCTCCTCGCTCGCCGGCTCGGTCGTACGCGGCGACCACACGGTCTCCGCCCTGCTCGCCCGCACCCGGGAGATCTTCGGCGCCGAGTCCGCCGAACTCGTACCGGCCGCGGAGCTCCCCGCGGCCCACGCCGGCGAACCCGCCGTCAGCCAGGTCGCCGTCGGCGACGGCCACTTCCTCGTCCTGCGCGGCCGGACCCTGCCCTCCTCCGACCGCCGCGTCCTGGCCGCGTTCGCCGCCCACGTCACCGCGGCCGCCGAACACGCCAGGCTCGCCGAGGCCGCCGCCGAGGTGGAGCCCGTACGGGCCGCGGACCGGATGCGGACGGCCCTGCTCGCCGCCGTCAGCCACGACCTGCGCACCCCGCTCGCCGCTGGATGGGCCGCCGTCGCCTCCCTGCGCAGCACCGACGTCGAGTTCACCCCGGACGAACGCGACGAGCTGCTCGCCACCGCCGACGAGTCCATGGCCCGACTTGCCCGGCTCATCGACAACCTCCTCGACATGAGCCGCCTCCAGGCGGGCGCCCTGAACCTCTCCCTCCGCCCCACGGCCCTCGAAGAGGTCCTGTCCGCGGCGCTCGACGCGCTGCCCTCCGACGCACCCCGACCCGTCCTGCACGGCTTCGAGCAGGCCCCGCCGGTCTTCGCCGACCCACCCCTGCTCGAACGCGTGATCGCCAACCTGGTGGGCAACGCGAGCCGCTTCGCTCCACCCGGCCACCCCGTCCTGCTCACGGTGAGCGCGCTCGCCGGCCGGGTCGAACTGAGGGTCGTGGACCGCGGCCCCGGACTGCCTCCCGGCGACCGCGAGCGGGTCTTCGAGCCGTTCCAACGCCTGGGCGACACCGACAACACCACGGGCGTCGGCCTCGGCCTGGCCCTCGCCCGCGGCCTCACCGAGGCGATGTCGGGCACGCTGACCCCGGAGGACACCCCGGGCGGCGGTCTGACCATGGTCGTGTCGCTGCCGTGCGCGGACTGAGACGGGGGTCGAACGAAGTCTCTGCGGGGATCTTCACTGAAACGGGCTCCGCCGGGGAACTCGCAGGAGCGGGTTCCTCCGGCGATCTCACAGGAACGAGCCGCTCCGGCGATCCTGACGCGACCTTGACAGTGAACCCCCGTGCGAAGGGGGACGTGGCGGGATCCGTTCGGCAGGGTTGCCGGATGTGACGTCAACGATCCATCTACGCATGCCACTTGGGCAGCGCTCCCAGCACATGGTGATCTGCGGGGACGACGGCCTCGCCCACCGCCTCGCCGTCGAACTCGACGCTGTGTGCGGCGAGGCGGTCACCGTCGTCCTCCCCTCACGGCGTGACCAGCACGGCGCCGACAGCGCCGCCCTGCACCGCGACCCGCGCTCCCCGATCGAACTGATCGTGGCCCCGGAACCCGACGAGCGGACCCTCAGGGCCGCGGGTGTCGAGCGCGCCGCCGCCCTCGCCCTGACCCACGCCGACGACCAGGTGAACATGACGGCGGCGCTCCTGGCCCGCGGTCTCAACCCGTCCATACGCCTGGTCATCCGCATGTACCACCGCGAGCGGGGGCGCCACCTGGAACAGCTCCTGGACAGGGCGGCGGGTGTGCAGGGGGAGTCGGACGCCTCGACGACCGTCCTCTCCGACAGCGACACGGCCGTCCCCGAGCTCGTGGCCGCCGCCGCCGTCGGCGAGGGCCATACGCTCCAGGTCGAGGGGAAGGTGTTCCGCGGCGTCGTACGGGCGGCCGGAACCTCACCGCACACCGCCGACCTCGCCACCCTCGCCATCCTCTCCGGGGCACACGAGGACGACCCGGCGAGCGAGGACAGCGCCGAGACCGCCGGCCTCGGAGGGACCCAGCTGCTGCCCGACACCAGGACCGCGGACCGCCGCCAGTTCACCCACGGCCGCCTCATGCTCGAAGAGGTCACCCACCACCACGCGCCGCGCGCCCCGGACGACCGGAGCGGCGGCGGCGCCTGGCTGCGGGCACGGCTCTCGCACCTCCCGTGGAAGGTGTTCCTCGCACGCGAGGTCCTCGCCGTGTTCGGCGTACTCGCCGCGATCGCCGTCGCCCTCTCCGTGGCCACCTGGCTGGCCGAGGACGGCCCGCTGTGGCGAGCCGTCCACCTCCCGTTGCTGGACATCTTCACCATGGGCGATCCCGCCACCGGCGACGACGAGTCCCCGCACGGCGCGTACTCCAGCTCATCGCCGGTTTCGTCGGGCTCGCCGTCCTGCCGCTGGTGGTCGCCGCGACCATGAACGCCACCGAAGCCTTCCGCGCCGGCTCGGCGAACCAGCCGCCCGCTCCGGAGACGGCCGACCACATCGTCCTCGTCGGCCTGGGGAAGATCGGCACCCGCGTCCTCGCCCGTGGAGCCAGGGAGCCGTAGGGGACGCGTCAAGACCGCCCCGCGGGACGTAAGAGGGCCGTTAACGAGCGCCGATCCGTGGCTGAAAGGAGGTTTTCTCATCTCGTCCGAGAATCCGTTCTTTCCTCTTCCTGCATCCGGGAGCTCACGATGGCCGACGTGGCCTTCGTCGTCACCACGATCGCGGTCTTCGCGCTGGTGGCCTTCATCGCCAAGGGGGTGGCCAAGCTGTGACTGCCGAGAACATCGTCGGTCTGCTCGTGGCCGCCGCCCTGCTGGTCTATCTCGTCCTCGCCCTCGTCAAGCCGGAGAGGTTCTGAGTACGGATATGAGTCCTGTTCTTGCTGGAGTCCTCCAGCTTCTGGCGTTGATCGTCGCTCTGGGCCTGTCGTACCGGCCGCTGGGTGACTACATGGCGAAGGTGTACTCCTCGGAGAAGCACTACAAGCCCGAGAAGTGGATCTACAAGGCGATCGGCGCGAATCCGAGTGTGGAGATGCGCTGGCCCGCCTATCTGCGCGGGGTCCTCGCCTTCTCCGCGGTGAGCGTCCTCTTCCTCTACCTGTTGCAGCGGGTCCAGGGTTCGCTGCCCGGCTCGCTCGGCTTCGTGTCGATCGACCCGGACCAGGCGTTCAACACGGCCGCCTCGTTCGTGGCGAACACGAACTGGCAGTCGTACTACGGCGAGCAGGCCATGGGCCACGTCGTGCAGACCGGTGGTCTGGCGGTGCAGAACTTCGTGTCCGCAGCCGTCGGCATCGCGGTCGCGGTCGCTCTGGTCCGGGGCTTCGCCCGCTCCCGTACCGGTGAGTTGGGCAACTTCTGGGCCGACCTGGTCCGGGGCACGGTCCGCATCCTGCTGCCGATCTCGGTGATCGGCGCGCTCGTCCTGGTGGCGTGCGGCGCGATCCAGAACTTCTCCGGCATCCACGAGGTCGGCCAGTTCACGGGCGGCTCGCAGCAGTGGAACGGCGGGGCGGTGGCCTCGCAGGAGGTCATCAAGGAGCTGGGCACGAACGGCGGCGGCTACTTCAACGCCAACTCGGCCCACCCCTTCGAGAACCCCAACGGCCTGTCCAACCTCTTCGAGATCTACCTGATCCTCGTCATCCCCTTCGCGCTGACCCGCACGTTCGGCCGGATGGTCGGCTCGATCAAGCAGGGGTACGCGATCCTGGGCACGATGGCGGCCATCTGGGTCGGCTTCACCGCGCTGATGATGTGGACCGAGTTCGCCCACCACGGTCCCGCGTTCGACCTGGCGGGTGGGGCGATGGAGGGCAAGGAGACCCGGTTCGGGATCGGCGGCTCGTCGCTCTTCGCCGTGGCGACCACGCTGACGTCGACGGGCGCGGTGAACTCCTTCCACTCCTCGTACACCGGCTTCGGCGGCGGGATCACGATGCTGGGCATGCAGCTCGGCGAGATCGCCCCCGGCGGCGTCGGCTCCGGCCTGTACGGCATGCTGATCATGGCGGTCATCGCGGTGTTCATCGCCGGTCTGATGGTCGGCCGCACCCCGGAGTACCTGGGCAAGAAGATCGGCACCCGCGAGATCAAGTTCGCGGCCTGCTACATCCTGATCACCCCCGCGCTCGTCCTGTGCTTCACGGCGGCCTCGTTCGTCCTGGACACCCCGTCGCACTCCATGACCAACTCCGGCGCGCACGGCTTCTCCGAGATCCTCTACGCCTACACCTCCGGCGCCAACAACAACGGCTCCGCCTTCGCCGGCCTGAACGCCGACACCCAGTGGTTCAACACCACGATCGGCATCGCGATGCTCCTCGGCCGGTTCCTGCCGATGGTGTTCGTCCTCGCCCTGGCCGGCTCGCTCGCCGAGCAGACGCCGGTTCCGGAGACGGCGGGCACGCTGCGGACGGAGAAGCCGCTGTTCACCGGCCTGCTCGTCGGCACGATCATGATCATCACCGGTCTCACCTACTTCCCGGCCCTCGCCCTTGGACCGCTCGCCGAAGGGCTCGCGGCATGACCATCGACGTAAAGAAGCACGAGGACGACATGTCCACCGCGACTGCCACCAAGGCGCCCCACGGCGACCTGTCCGGGGGACACGACGCCCCGGGACGGATCGGGGGAGGTCTCTTCGACCCCAAGCAGTTGATCAAGTCCTTCCCGGACGCGATCCGCAAGCTCGATCCGCGCGTGATGGTCAAGTCGCCCGTCATGTTCGTGGTCCTGGTCGGCTCGGTCGTCACCACCGTCCTCGCGGTCAAGAACCCGGGGGACTGGTTCGGCTGGGCGATCACCGCCTGGCTGTGGCTGACCACGATCTTCGCCAACCTGGCCGAGGCGGTCGCCGAGGGCCGCGGCAAGGCCCAGGCCGACACCCTGCGCAAGGCCAAGACCGACACCGTCGCCCGCCGCCTCACCGGCACGAACGAGGAGCGCGTCCCCGGCACCGAGCTGCGCATCGGTGACCTGGTGGTCTGCGAGGCCGGCGACATCATCCCCGGCGACGGTGACGTCGTCGAGGGCGTCGCGTCCGTGGACGAGTCCGCGATCACCGGTGAGTCCGCTCCCGTGATCCGCGAGTCCGGCGGCGACCGGTGCGCGGTGACGGGCGGTACGAAGGTGCTGTCCGACCGGGTCGTCATCAAGATCACGACGAAGCCCGGCGAGACCTTCATCGACCGGATGATCAACCTGGTCGAGGGCGCGGCCCGGCAGAAGACCCCCAACGAGATCGCCCTCAACATCCTCCTGGCGTCCCTCACCATCGTCTTCCTGCTCGCCGTCGTCACGCTCAAGCCCTTCGCGATCTACGCGGGCGCCGACAAGCAGACCTCGATGATCGTCCTGACCGCGCTCCTGGTCTGCCTGATCCCGACGACGATCGGAGCGCTGCTCTCCGCGATCGGCATCGCGGGCATGGACCGTCTCGTCCAGCGCAACGTCCTCGCCATGTCGGGCCGCGCCGTCGAGGCCGCCGGCGACGTCTCCACCCTGCTCCTCGACAAGACCGGCACCATCACGCTCGGCAACCGCCAGGCCTCCGAGTTCGTCCCGGTCAAGGGCACCACCGAGGCCGAACTCGCCGACGCCGCCCAGTTGTCCTCGCTCGCCGACGAGACCCCCGAGGGGCGCTCGATCGTGGTCCTCGCGAAGGAGAAGTACGGCCTGCGTGAGCGCCACCAGGGCGAGCTTTCCGGCGCCGAGTGGATCGAGTTCACCGCCCAGACCCGCATGTCCGGTGTCGACGTCGACGGCAAGCAGACCCGCAAGGGCGCGACCGGCTCGGTCGTCGCCTGGGTCCGCGAGCAGGGCGGCACGGTCGCCGACGACGCCGAGGGCCTGACCGACCGGATCTCGCAGGCCGGCGGCACGCCCCTGCTGGTCGCGGTCAAGGACGAGAAGGGCGCCCGTGTCCTGGGCGTCATCCACCTCAAGGACGTCGTCAAGGAGGGGATGCGGGAGCGGTTCGACGAGCTGCGCCGCATGGGCATCAAGACCATCATGATCACGGGTGACAACCCGCTGACCGCGAAGGCGATCGCCGAGGAGGCGGGTGTCGACGACTTCCTCGCCGAGGCCACCCCCGAGGACAAGATGGCCCTCATCAAGCGCGAGCAGGCCGGCGGGAAGCTGGTCGCGATGACCGGTGACGGCACCAACGACGCCCCCGCCCTCGCCCAGGCCGACGTCGGCGTCGCGATGAACACGGGCACGTCGGCCGCGAAGGAGGCCGGCAACATGGTCGACCTCGACTCCAACCCGACCAAGCTCATCGAGATCGTCGAGATCGGCAAGCAACTCCTCATCACCCGAGGCGCGTTGACGACCTTCTCGATCGCCAACGACGTCGCGAAGTACTTCGCGATCATCCCCGCGATGTTCGCCGTGGCCTACCCGAGCCTGGACAAGCTCAACATCATGGGCCTGGCCTCGCCCGAGTCCGCGATCCTCTCGGCCGTCATCTTCAACGCGCTGATCATCATCGCCCTGGTGCCGCTCGCCCTCAAGGGCGTCCGCTACCGGCCCTCCAGCGCCGACTCGATGCTCCGGCGCAACCTCGGGATCTACGGACTCGGCGGCCTGATCGCCCCGTTCATCGGCATCAAGCTCATCGACCTGCTCCTCTCCCTCATCCCCGGAATCGGCTGATCCACGATGAACAACTCAGCAGCGAACACCGGCCGCGTGCTCTGGGCGGGCCTGCGCGCCCTGCTCGTCCTCACCGTGATCACCGGCGTCCTCTACCCGCTCGCCGTCACCGGCGTCGCCCAGCTGGTCTTCCCGGGCAAGGCGAACGGCTCCGAGATCAAGAGCGAGGGGAAGGTCGTCGGCTCCGAACTCATCGGCCAGACCTACAACCTCCCCCTGAAGGACGGCGAGGAGACGGCGAGCCCGGACCTGAAGTGGTTCCAGCCCCGCCCCTCCAACGGCCTGGGCTCCAACAGCGTCAACACCCAGTACTCGATCATCCTCTCCGGCGCGACCAACCGCTCCGGTGACAACGCGGACCTGATCACCTGGGTCAAGGACGCCAAGGCCGCCGTGATCAAGGACAACTCGGTGGAGGGCCACACGGTCAAGCCGTCGGACGTCCCCGCCGACGCCGTCACCTCCTCCGGCTCCGGCCTCGACCCGCACATCTCCCCGGAGTACGCGAAGCTCCAGGTCCACCGGGTCGCGGAGAAGAACCACCTCACCGTCGAGCAGGTCGACAAGCTCGTCGCCGACCACACCGACGACCGCATCCTCGGCTTCATCGGCGAACCCCGCGTCAACGTCCTCGAACTCAACATCGCGCTCAAGGAATTGACCAAGGGCTGATGGCCTTGTCGAAGCGGCACGGGAGCCGGCGGATCCGGGAACGCCCCGGGTCCGCCGGCTCCCGCAGCACGACGGACGACATGAGCCACACGAACCAACGGACTACACGAACCAAGCGGACTGCACGCACAACGGACTGCACGCACAACGGACTGCACGCACAACGGACTGCACGCACAAGAGGAAGGCAGCACGCCGATGACGCGGGTGCTGGTGGTCGAGGACGACGCACAGCTCGCACGAGCGCTGGTGATCAACCTGCAAGCGCGGCGATACGTGGTGGACGCGGCGCCGGACGGTGACACGGCGCTCTCCCTCGCCGCCGCCGAACCGCCGGACGTGTTGATCGTCGACCTGGGGCTGCCCGACATGGACGGAGTGGACGTCATCCAGGCGTTGCGGCGCTGGAGCCGTGCCTCCGTACTCGTCCTCTCGGCCCGCAGCGGCTCCGAGGACAAGATCCGTGCCCTCGATGCCGGGGCCGACGACTACATGACGAAACCGTTCAGCATGGACGAGCTCCTGGCCAGGCTGCGGGCCGCCACCCGTCGTGCGGGCGAGACGCCGACGCTCGAACCGGTCGCGGGGGGCCACATCAGCACCGACGACTTCACCGTCGACTTGGTGGCCAAGAAGGTGCGGCGCGCGGAACGCGACGTACGACTCACCCCGACCGAATGGCATCTGCTGGAAATACTGATCTGCAACCCCGGGCGGCTGATCAGCCAGCGCAGGCTGCTCCAAGAGGTATGGGGCCCGAGCTACAGCACCAAGACGAACTATCTACGGGTCTACATGGCCCAGCTGCGACGCAAACTTGAAGCGGACCCGTCGCACCCCCGCTATCTGATCACCGAACCCGGTATGGGTTACCGGTTCGAGCCGTAGAGGCGTAGAGCCGTAGAGCCGTAGGAGAAACGCAGAACATGGGACGCGGAAAGCTGCGTATCTACCTGGGTGCCGCGCCGGGCGTCGGCAAGACGTACTCGATGCTCTCCGAGGGGCACCGGCGCGTCGAGCGCGGCACGGACTGCGTCGTCGCCTTCGTGGAGCACCACAACCGGCCCCGGACCGAGGTCATGCTGCACGGTCTGGAGACGGTTCCGCGCCGGACGATCGAGTACCGGGGGACGTCCTTCACCGAGATGGACGTGGACGCCGTCCTGGAACGGCGGCCGGCCGTGGCGCTCGTCGACGAGCTGCCGCACACGAACGTGCCGGGCTCGCGGAACGCCAAGCGCTGGCAGGACGTGGAGGAGCTGCTCGCGGCCGGCATCGACGTCGTGTCGACGGTCAACATCCAGCACCTGGAGTCCCTCGGGGACGTCGTCGAGGCCATCACGGGCATCCGGCAGAAGGAGACCGTCCCGGACGAGGTCGTCCGGCGCGCCGACCAGATCGAACTGGTCGACATGTCGCCCCAGGCGCTGCGCCGCCGCATGGCGCACGGCAACATCTACAAGCCGGACAAGGTCGACGCGGCGCTTTCCAACTACTTCCGCCCCGGCAACCTGACCGCCCTGCGCGAGCTGGCCCTGCTGTGGACGGCCGACCGGGTCGACGAGTACCTCCAGGAGTACCGGACCGAGCACCGCGTCTCCAAGATCTGGGGCTCCCGGGAACGGATCGTCGTCGGCCTCACCGGCGGCCCGGAGGGACGGACCCTGATACGACGGGCCGTGCGGCTTGCCGAGAAGGGCGCCGGAGGCGAGGTCCTCGCCGTCTACATCTCACGCAGTGACGGCCTGACCTCGGCGTCCCCGAAGGAGCTGGCGGTCCAGCGCACCCTCGTCGAGGACCTGGGCGGCACCTTCCACCACGTCGTCGGCGACGACGTCTCCGCCGGGCTGCTCGAATTCGCCCGAGGGGTGAACGCCACCCAGATCGTGCTCGGCGTGAGCCGCCGCCGATCCTGGCACTACGTGTTCGGTCCCGGTGTGAGCGCGACGGTCGCCCGCGAATCCGGACCCGACCTCGACGTCCACATCGTCACGCACGACGAGGCCGCCAAGGGGCACAAGCTGCCCGTCACCGGAGGCGCTCGGCTCGGCCGGTCGCGGACGATCTGGGGCTGGCTCGTCGGCCTGGCCGGTCCGGCGCTGCTCACGCTGCTGCTCAGCACCGCCGTCTCCGACGTGGGTCTGGCCAACGACGTCCTGCTCTACCTCACGCTCACCGTCGCGGCCGCGCTCCTGGGCGGGCTCAAACCCGCCCTGGCCTCTGCCGCCTTCGGATCGCTGCTCCTGAACTGGTTCTTCACCCCGCCGATCCACGAGCTCACCATCGCCGACCCGCGCAACATCGTCGCCCTGGTGATCTTCGTGGGCGTGGCGATCTCGGTGGCCTCGGTCGTCGACCTGGCGGCGCGCCGCACCCACCAGGCCGCCCGCCTGCGGGCCGAGGCGGAGACCCTCTCCTTCCTCGCCGGGAGCGTGCTGCGGGGCGAGACGACGCTCGAAGCGCTCCTGGAACGGGTCCGGGAGACCTTCTCCATGGAGTCGGTCGCCCTGCTGGAACGCCCCGACGAGACGGAGGCGTGGTCCCGCGTCGCCGTCGTCGGTCACGGCCCGTGCGACCGTCCGGAGGACGCGGACGTCGACATGCCGGTCGGCGACCACCTCGCGCTCGCACTGCGGGGCAGGGTCCTGCCGGCCGAGGACCGGCGAGTGCTCGGCGCCTTCGCCGCCCAGGCCGCCGTCGTCCTCGACCGGCAGCGGCTCGTCGGCGAGGCGGAGGAGGCCAGGAAGCTGGCGGAGGGCAACAAGATCCGTACGTCGCTCCTCGCGGCCGTCAGCCACGACCTTCGTACGCCGCTCGCCGGCATCAAGGCGTCGGTCTCCTCGCTCCGTTCCGACGACGTCGAGTGGTCGGAGGAGGACCGCGCCGAACTCCTCGAAGGCATCGAGGACGGCGCCGACCGCCTCGACCACCTCGTCGGCAACCTCCTCGACATGTCCCGCCTGGACACGGGCACCGTCACCGCCGTCATCCGCGAGACCGACCTCGACGAGGTCGTCCCGATGGCACTGCTAGGGGTCCCCGAGGACAGCGTCGAGCTCGACATTCCCGAGACGCTGCCGATGGTGGCCGTCGACCGTGGCCTCCTGGAACGGGCCGTCGCCAACATCGTCGAGAACGCGGTCAAGTACAGCCCGCCCGGACAGACCGTCCTCGTCTCGGCGAGCGCCCTCGCCGACCGCGTCGAACTCCGCGTCGTCGACCGCGGCCCCGGCGTCCCCGACGAGGCCAAGGACCGCATCTTCGGCGCCTTCCAGCGCTACGGCGACGCCCCGCGCGGCGAGGGAGTCGGCCTCGGCCTGGCCGTGGCGCGAGGGTTCGTGGAGGCCATGGGCGGAACTCTGACGGCGGAGGACACCCCCGGCGGCGGGCTGACCATGACGGTCACCCTGCGGATGGCCGCCGGCGCCTCTCCCCCACTCCCGGACCTCGCGGCCGAGGCGACCACCTGAGGCAGGTGGGCCTATAGGGGTCCATGACGCGGAAGGGGGCGGCGTACGCCGACGTGGTGTCGGGCACGCAGCCCCTGGGCGGTATGGATGACGCTCCTTGGGAGGCGGGGTGCGGGGTCAGAGGCTGCGGGCGGCGATGTCGCCGTAGGCCGTCGTCGCCTTGATGCTCAGGCCGGAGGTGCCGTCGTTCTTCAGGGAGTTGCTGACGCGGCCGTAGGCGGTGCCGGCGTCGAGGGAGGCCGAGACACCGGCCGCGGCCGCGACCGCGATGTCGCCCTTCTGGGTGGTCAGGGTGACCGTGCCGCTCACTGCCTCGGCGATGCGGATGTCGCCGCGGGCGGTGGTGATCTCGGCGGAGCCGGCGATCCGGCCGACCTCGACGTCGCCGTCGGTGGCGGTGAGGCGGAGGTTCGCGGCTTCGTCGATCTTGATCTGGCGGTACGCGCCCTCGAAGGCGATGTCGCCGAGAGGGCCGGTGGTGCGGAGTTCGGCGGCGGCGGCCCGGGCCTCGACGCGGGAGCCGGCAGGCAGCCGGACCGTCACCTCGATGGAGCCGGCGTCCCCGAGGATCCCGTTCTTCGTCTTCGGGACCTCGATCCGCAGGACGCCGTCGGCGTAGGTGACCTCGGTCCGCTCGGCGGTCTTCACGTCGCGGCTCTTGGAGGTGTCGGCGGGCAGGATCTCGACGGTGGTGTCGGTCCGGTCGGAGGCGATGAGGCTGATGCGGCCCGCGGGGACGGCGAGGACGGCGACGATCGCGGCGGCGGTGTCGAAGTTCTGCATGGTGCTTCTCCTTCGTGTGGAGCGGGCGCCTGTTCGCCTCGCTCTTTCCGATGAAGGAAAAGCTACGTTGCGTTCGAGGTATCGGCAAGCACTTTGTTGCGCAAAAACGCCATCAATGCAGGTCAGTTGCGAGATTTCGTTGCAATGGTTCTGAATCTAACGCAACAAGGCCTCCCTGGCGTGTTGCAATGGATTGAAGGTGAATGCGATGCCGAGGATGGGTGCTCCTGCCTGTTGCCCCAAAGGAGCGGGTGGCAGACTGTCCGGCGATCTGCCGAAGGAGCACCTCGTGTCGATGATTCACCGCCTGCGCAGCGCCGTCCGCCGGACGTACCGGCGTGCTGTCGACCTCAGTCACCCGGCGCGGTCGCCCCTCGGCAGCGCCGTGGTCAACTGCGTGGTCTACAGAGACGGCGTGCGGCAGGACGGGGTCCGGTCGGTCGAGGAGGCCGTGCGGCGCGTGCGCAAGGCGGGTGACGGGTTCGTGTGGATCGGCCTGCACGAACCGGAGGAGAAGGAGTTCGCGGGGCTCGCCGAGCTGTTCGGGCTGCACCCGCTCGCGGTGGAGGACGCGGTCCACGCCCACCAGCGGCCGAAGCTGGAGCAGTACGACGACGTGCTGTTCGCCGTCTTCAAGACGGTGTGTTACGTGGAGCACGACGAGCTCACCTCCACCAGCGAGGTGGTGGACACGGGCGAGCTGATGGCCTTCACCGGACCCGACTTCGTCATCACCATCCGCCACGGGGGACACGGCTCGCTCGGGCCGCTCCGCGAGGCCCTGGAATCGGAGCCCGAGCAGCTCCAGAAGGGGCCCTCCGCGGTGCTGCACGCCATCGCGGACCATGTCGTCGACGACTACCTCGCCGTCACGGAGGCCGTTCAGGACGACCTGGACGCGATCGAGACCGCGGTCTTCTCCGAGCAGGGCCACCGCAGCGACGTCGGCCGGATCTACCAGCTCAAGCGCGAGCTCCTCGAACTCAAGCGGGCCGTGGCTCCACTGGGCCGCCCCCTCCAGCGGCTGGCGTCCGAGCCGGTGCCGATCATCGCGGACGAGATACGCGCGTACTTCCGTGACGTGGTCGATCACCTGGCGCGGGTCAGCGAGCAGGTCGCCTCGTACGACACGCTCCTCGACTCGATCCTCCAGGCCCACCTCGCGCAGGTGACCGTCGCCCAGAACGAGGACATGCGCAAGATCACCGCCTGGGCCGCGATCATCGCGGTCCCCACCATGGTGTGCGGCGTGTACGGCATGAACTTCGACCACATGCCCGAACTACGCTGGACCTACGGCTACCCCGTGGTCCTCGGCGTCATGGCCGTCGCCTGCTTCGTCATCCACCGGGGCTTCCGCCGCAACGGCTGGCTCTGATCTCCGGGCGCGAGTCGCGAGCTCATCGAAGTGGAAGGGCAGCGGGATGCGGATCACGATCCTCACGGTGCCGGACTGCCCGAACGCACGGGTCGTACGGGAGCGGATCACGGCCGCACTCGGCGGCGGTGACGCTGGAATCGAACTCGTCGAACTCGTCGAACTCGTCGAACTCGTCGAACTCGTCGAGGTGTCGGGGGAGGACGGCGCGGCCCGGTGGGGAATGACCGGCTCACCGACCGTCCTTCTCGACGGAGTCGACCCGTTTCCGGTCCCTGGTGCTCAGCCATCGGTCTCGTGCCGCCTCTACCGCGACGCTCAGGGCCGCACCGACGGCGCACCGAGCGTCGAGGCTCTGCGCGAGGCGCTGGCAGGAGCGCTCAGGCCCCAGGGGGCGGACGAGCAGGACTGCTGCGAGAGGGACCTTCGGGACCTGTGACCGTATGGTCCATGTGCGCGATCGATGCCCTCGGTGTCTTCGCGATGCTCGGCCAGGACGTGACCGTCTCCTCGACCGCCCCCGTTGACGGACAGCTGGTCACGGTCACGGTCACGGACACCGGCGGCGCGGCGACGTGGGAGCCGGCTGAGGCGGTCGTGTTCGTAGGGCGCCGCAAGGGCGAAGGGTCGGCTGCCGGGGTGTGCTGCGACACTCTCTACTTCTTCTCCAGCCGGGTCTCGGTCGACCTCGTGGCCGAGGCGGAACTTCCCAGCGGGGCCACGGCCTTCGACATCGCACCGGTACGGGCGTGCTGTCGGTCGCGCTCGCGCGTCGTGGCCTGCGGCATGTCGCCGCCACCGACCAGGACGCACGTGCCGTGCACTGCGCCCGCGACAACATCGCCCGGCAGGGACTGTCGAACAGGATCGCCGTACGGCACGCCGACCTCTTTCCGGCGGGCAGGGCCGACCTGATCGTCTGCAACCCGCCCTGGCTCCCCGGCCCTCCCCGCACACTGCTCGACCGGGCGGTCTACGACTCCGAAAGCCGGATGCCACGCCGCTTTCTCACCGGCCTTCCGAACCATCTGGAGCCGGGAGGAGAGGGCTGGCTGATCCTTTCCGACCTGGCCGAACGTCTCGGACTCCGCAGCCGAACGGAGCTCGAAGACGCCATCGCGGCAGCAGGCCTGCGTGTGCTGTCCCGCACGGTCACGAAGTCGCGTCACCCGCGAGCCGCGGTCCCCTCGGATCCCCTGCACCGGTCCCGCGTGGGCGAGACGACCTCTCTGTGGCGCCTCGGGGTCGACTGACGCTCAACCCTGGGGGCGAGGGGCGAGGGGGTGGGGGGAGCACGTGGGCGCGCGGCAACGCCGGGCGATCGTCGTGTGGAGCGTCGACATCTGGTGGCGAGCGCGTCATCGCCGGCGCACCAGACGCGTAAGAACTGCGTCAGAGCCGCGTACGGCGACGTCAGAATCGCGTCAGCGGAACCGCCTCGGCGTTCCTCCCCACTGTTGTATCGGGTTCCGGTTCCGTGTCGAACGCGGAATCGCGGAGGGCGCAGAAACGACCGCGGGAAGCGGCGCGCCACGAAACGAAGGGGGAGCCAGTGCCGAGGATAGTGGTCGGAGTGAGCGGGAGCCTCGGCTCTCTGACGGCGCTGCACCGCGCCGCCGCCGAGGCCCGTCTGCGCCGGGCGGAACTGTGGGCCGTCCTGGCCTGGGAGATGCCCGGTGGAGAACTAGGCAGCCGCTATTCCGCTCACGTCTCGGCTCACGTCTCGGCCGTGGCCCAGTGCCGCACGACGGCCGGCGACCGGCTGCGCGAGGCGCTCGACGCGGCGTTCGGGCCCGGGCGTCCGGAGGTCACGGTCCAGGGCGCCACGGTCTGCGGCACCCCGGGCGCGGCGCTCGTCGATTTCGCCCAGGACCCCGACGACCTCCTGGTGGTGGGCACCGGAGCCCGCGGCCCCCTACGCCGCCTGGTCCACCGCTCTGTCGCCCGGTACTGCCAGACCCACGCGGTGTGCCCCGTACTGGCCGTGCCGCCGTCCCCGCTCCTCGCCACGTACGACACGACCCACCGCCGCAACCTTTGGCACAGGCCGCTCGACCCACGCGAGCTCGTCTGACCCATGCAGCCGGTGGCTCTCGGGGGCGACCTCAACGCAAGGGGCCGGTTGCTGCGGTTGGTTGAGCGAGCCGATCCGGGTCTCCGTTCCGCGCGCCTTCTCCGTCGCGCCCGAGCCATGGGGAGCAGCCCGAGCTCGTAGCGGAGATGATCGGCAACACCTCGATCTCCACTGGTTCCCCCCCCACGGCGCCTCCCGCCTGGCGGAGGGGGCGAACCAGCTGGCCACCCACCCTGCGCGTCGTTCTGCAGGTTGGCGGCGATGCCACTACGGGCCGCACCGTGGCCCGCTGCTCGTATACGTCGACAGTGCGGTCCTGAGCTGCTGGACCACGGCGTCGCGGCGCCCCACATGGCGGTCGTACGTGACGATGCGCGTGAGTTCGGGCCTTGGTGAACATGCCTGTGATCCGTCTGTCTCCTGGTGTCGGAATAGCGGCAGTGTCGGTTATCCGGCGTACTGCTGACGCTTCGTCGGCCCTACTGTCTGGCCGACATCCCCACCCCCCTCACCAGGAGGAAGCATGAAGCGGTTCGCGATATCCGCGGGCCTCACGCTGGCAGTGGCCGCAGCGTTGGGTACGGTTCCGGCGTCGGCGTCGGCGTCGGCGTCGGTGCAGAGCGGCGTGGCGTCGGCCGGCCAAGACGGTCGTTACGTCGTCGTCCTGAAGGACGGTGTCACCACCGATCCGGCTGCCGTCGCCCGGTCCGCCGCGGGCGTCGAGCTCGGCTCGGTCTATCGTTCGGCGCTCAGGGGCTTCTCCGCCGAGCTGACGCCGGCGGCCGTGGTCGCGTTGCGGAACGACCCGAACGTCGCGTACGTCGAGAAGTCGGCCGTCGCCCACGCCCACGGGCAGGTGACGCCCAACGGCACCGCCCGTATCGGTACCACCGCCAACTCCGGGCTGAAGGTGGGCGACGGACGGGACGAGCGGGTCGACGTGGACGTCGCGGTCGTCGACTCCGGGATCGACTACACCCATCCGGACCTCAATGTGGTCCGCCGGGTGAACTGTGTCGGCGTCACCTCCTGCGTGGAGAACGCGGGCATGGACGACAACGGGCACGGCAGCAACGTCGCCGGCATCGTCGGTGGACTCGACAACGGCATCGGGTACGTCGGCGTCGCCCCCGGCGCGCGGCTCTGGTCGGTCAAGTCGCTGAACAGCAAGGGCAGTGGCAGCACCGAGGAGATCGTCAACGGCATCGACTGGGTGACCGCGCACGCCGACGAGATCGAGGTCGTCAACCTGAGCCTCGGCTTCGACGGCACGGTCCAGTCGGTCAACGACGCCGTCAACCGGGCCATCGCCAAGGGCGTCGTGGTCGTCGTCTCCGCCGGCAACGACAAGCGCGACGTCGCCAACCAGAGCCCCGCCAACGTCCCCGACGCCATCACCGTCTCCTCGCTCAGCGACGCCGACGGAAAGCCCGGCGGCCTCGGTGACTTCGCCTGGTGCAACGCGAAGAACACCAACAAGGACGACACGCTCTCCAACTTCAGCAACTTCGGACGGGGCGTCGACCTCGCGGCTCCCGGCGACTGCATCCGCTCCGCGTTCAAGGACGGCGGCTACTCCAACTACAGCGGCACCTCGCAGGCCGCC
Organism: Streptomyces sp. NPDC056361; assembly: GCF_042262805.1. Classification (NCBI taxonomy): domain Bacteria; kingdom Bacillati; phylum Actinomycetota; class Actinomycetes; order Kitasatosporales; family Streptomycetaceae; genus Streptomyces; species Streptomyces sp. NPDC056361. Next base: position 18,247 of record NZ_JBHJQI010000066.1, on the reverse strand, counting down.
CCGCACGTGGCCGGCGCGGCCGGCTGGCTCACCCGCGGCAGCGCCAAGCCCACCAACCGGGCCGGAGTCCTCGCCGTCCGCGACCGCCTCGTCGCCACCGGCAACGCCAACTGGACCGACACCTCAGGCGACGGCGCCAAGGAACCCCTCCTCGACGTGACCGACACGGCCGCGTACCCGGCCGGTGGCACCGCCGCGCCCCAGGCGACCTTCGTCCCCGACTGCGACCGGGCCACCCGTGCCTGCACCTTCGACGCCTCGCTCACCAGCGGCAGCGGCCTCTCCTACAGCTGGGCCTTCGGTGACGGCACCACCGGCACCGGCGTCAAGCCCTCCCACACCTACGCGGCTTACGGCACCTACACGGTGAAGCTGACGGTCACCGACTCGTCCGGCCGCTCCGGCCGCAACCAGACCACCTTCCGGCTGCTCGCCCCGAACCACAACGACAAGCCCACCGCCAAGGTCTCCGGCTTCTGCACGATCAACGGCCACTGCTCGCTGAGCTCCGCCGGCTCCTACGACCCGGACGGCACCCTCGCCTCGTACGCCTGGAACTTCGGCGACGGCACCACCGGCACCGGTGCCGAGATCAGTCACGAGTTCCCGTACAACGCCTCCGGCACGTACCAGACCACGCTGACCGTCACCGACGACAAGGGCGGCACGGGCACCGGCTCCGCCAAGGTCACCTGCACCAAGTTCCCCTACTACATGACCTGCTCCATCGGCTGACCCACCCCGCATGCCCCGGGAGACCACCCCTCCCGGTCCGCCCGGTACGGCCCCGGCCGTGCCGGGCCTCGCGCGTCCGGCGGGGTGGCGGACGCCACCGGGAGCCGGACCGGACCCGACGGAGTCGGACGCACGGCTCCGCGACGGCCGGGCGGACCGCTGCCGCGGGCGGCCGGACGGACCGTTGCCGCGGAGGGTGTCGAAGAAGCGACAGTGTCGGGTTTCCGGCATGTCGGACGAGGAGTGGTCATGCGTAGGGTGCTCACGTTCTTGCGGCACGGAGAGGGCGAACACATGGTGCTGGGGCCGTTCGGGGTCACGGAGGAGGAGGAGCGCGCGTACAGGCTCGTGCTCGGCCTGTCGGACTGCGCGGCGACGGACGTCGCGGAAGGGATCGGTGTCGAGCCCGGCGCCGCACGGCGGCTGCTGAAGGCGCTGGAGGAGAAGGGACTGGTGTGCCGGCTGCCCGGCACCCCGGTCCGCTACCAGGGCGCTGCACCCGACCTGGCCATCGAGGTCCTCGCCTTGGTCCGGCATCGGCAGATCGAGCAGGCGAAGCTCGCCACCAGCGAGCTGACCGACCTGTGGGTCGCGGCCGAGCGCGGCCGCCACGTGCCGATCGAGGTCGTCCACGGCCGAGACGTCAACACCCAGCGCTTCCTGCAGACCCAGCTCGCCGCCCGCAGGGAGGTGCTGACCTTCGACCGTCCCCCGTACCTGGAGGAGGGGATCGAGCCGCAGCACGACCTGCAGGTGCGGCGCATGGCCGAGGGGGTGAGCTACCGGACGGTGTACGACCGTTCCTCCCTCGCGGAGCCCGGCCAGATGGAGCGCGTCATGGCCCTGGTGCGGGCCGGAGAGCAGGCCCGGGTCTATGACGGGGTGCCGCTCAAGCTGCTGGTCACCGACCGGTCGGCGGGCCTGGTCCCGTTCGCGGTGTCGGGTGTCCGGCGCAGCGTGGTGCTCGACGCATCGCCTCTGCTGGACGCCCTGGTGGCGTTGTTCGAGCTCGTGTGGGTCCGCGCGGCCCCGCTGTGGGCGTCGACACCCATGGGCATCGACCCGGTGAACGAGCGGCTGCTGGGTTTCGCGGCAGCCGGCTACACCGACGAGTCGATCGCCCGCATGACGGGGTTGAGCAAGCGCACCGTCGAGCGCCGGATGCGCCAGATGATGGACCGCCTGGGCGCGCGCACCCGATTCCAGGCCGGACTGCAGGCGGGCCGCCAAGGCCTGTTGGGCTGAGGCAAGCGGCGACCCCGAGCGGCGCACCGCAAGGCTTTCACCGCACGGTCGCGGTCCGGTGCCGCGCCGGGGGTCAGCCGAGCAGGCCGATTCGTGCGGCCTGGATGCCCGCCTGGAAGCGGGTGCGCGCGCCCAGACGGTCCATGAGCCGCCGCATGCGGCGTTCGACAGTGCGTCTGTTCACGCCCAGCCGACGGGCGATGATCTCGTCGGTGTGTCCGGCAGCCGCGAAGCCGAGGAGTCGGACGTCCTCCTCGCTGATGTCGTCTGCGGCCCGGCCGGTGCCCCACAACGGCGTACCGCGCTCCCACTGGAACTCGAAGAGTGCGAGCAGACCGTCGAGCAGGGGAGACGCCTTCAGCACCAGAGTCTGGCGCTCGTCCGCCAGCACGAACGGGACCAGTGCGGTCGTCCGGTCCGCGATGAGGAGCTTGAGCGGCAGTCCGTCGACGACACGGGCCTTCTCGCCCTGTCGGTTGAGGGTCCGGGCCAGTTCCAGCTGTTCGGTGCCGGCCAGGGCGGTCCGGTCGTACACCGTGCGGTAGGTGACTCCCTTGGCCATCAGCTCCAGCTGGACCTCTGCCTGAGCGGCCATCCCCGAGAGGACGTAGGGCGGCATGTCGAAGGTGAGCACCTCGCTGCTGGTGGAGTGCTGGACCTGCTGGTAGTACCGGACGTTGGCGTCGGCGCCCTGCACGATCTGGACCGGTGGCTCGTGCTCGATACGGCCCTGCTGCCACAGGGCGGTGAGTTCCGCGGCCGCCAGCTTGGCCTGGTCGATGCGCTGGTGCAGGGTGCTCGCCAGGACCGAGATCGCCAGGTCCGGGGGCGCGGGTCGGAACCTGGCCGGGCGGGTGGGGGTCCGGATCACCAGCCCCTGGCCCTGCAGCTCGTGGAGGTGGCGCCGCACGGCCGCGGCCGGCTGGCCGCTGACTTCGGCGAGCTCCGCAGCCGTCCGTTCCGGATGGCGCAGCAGAGCCTGGTAGAGCTCTTCCTGTTGCGCGGAGATTCCCAAGGCGTCCAGCACGGGCGGCATCCTATCGACTGCTGCGGAACGAGGCGGTGGCGGTCGCCGGTCACCCGCCGCCCCCTGCAGGTCCGGTGGCCCCGCGCCCCTCCACCACGAGTGCCCGATTCCTCGTGCCGGGAAGCCCTCCGTGCATGTCGGATACCCGTCACTGTCGGATCTGCCACGCCTCAACAGCCTTACGCCGCCCTACCGTTCTCCGCATCCCCGCCCCCCTATTGCACGGAGGAAGCATGAGACGGACCGCGATAGGCGCCGTACTGGCCCTCGCCACCGCAGCCGGCCTCGCCGGAACCAGCCCGGTGGCCGCGACCCCGCAGCCGGCTTCCGGCTACATCGTCGTCCTCAAGGACGGCACCGCCACCGACCCGGCGTCCGTCGCCCGCTCTGTCAGCGGCGTCCAACTGCGCTCGGTGTACCGCTCCGCCCTCCACGGGTTCTCCGCGCGCCTGACCCCCGGCGCCGCGGCCGCACTGCGCTCCAATCCGGCGGTCAAGTACGTGGCGGCGTCCGCCGTCGGCCACGCCGACGGCCAGACCACCCCCAACGGCGTCAACCGCACCTTCACCGCCTCCCACACCGGCCTGAAGGTCGGTGACGGAGCCGACCAGCGCACCGACGTCGACGTCGCCGTCATCGACTCCGGCACCGACTACTACCACCCCGACCTGAACGTGGTCCGCCGCGTCAACTGCGTGGGCGTCGCCTCGTGCGTGGACAACGCCGGCACCGACGACAACGGGCACGGGAGCAACGTCGGCGGCATCATCGGCGCCCTCGACAACGGCATCGGCCACGTCGGGATCGCCCCCGGCGCGCGCCTGTGGTCCGTCAAGACCCTCAACAGCGAGGGCTACGGCACCACCGAGGAGATCGTCAACGGCATCGACTGGGTCACCGCCCACGCCGACGAGATCGAGGTCGCCAACATCTCCATCGGCTTCGACGGCACCGAGCAGGCCGTCGTCGACTCGGTCAACCGGGCGATCTCCAAGGGCATCGTCGTGGTCGTCTCCGCCGGGAACGACCACCGCGACGTCTCCCACCAGAGCCCCGCCAACATCCCCGACGCCATCACCGTCTCGGCCCTCGCCGACGCCGACGGCAAGGCCGGCGGCCAGGGCACCTTCGCCTGGTGCAACAAGAACGACAAGAACACCGACGACTCCCTCGCCGACTTCAGCAACTTCGGCAAGGGCGTCGACATCACCGCCCCCGGCGACTGCATCCAGTCCGCGTTCAAGAACGGCGGCTACTCCAACTACAACGGAACCTCGCAGGCCGCCCCGCACGTGGCCGGCGCCGCCGCCTGGCTCACCCGCGGCACCAACAAGCCCAAGGACCGGGCCGGAGTCCTCGCCGTCCGCGACAAGCTCGTCAACGCCGGCAACTCCGACTGGACCGACAACTCCGGCGACGGCGCCAAGGAACCGCTCCTCGACCTCCACGACCCGGCGCTCTTCCCCGCGGGCGGTACCGGCGGCCCCGACGCCACCTTCACCGGCGGCTGCGACAACACCGGCAAGACCTGCACCCTCGACGCCGGCCTCTCCACCGGCAACGGCCTCACCTACCGGTGGGACTTCGGCGACGGCACCACGGGCACCGGCGTCAAGCCCACCCACACCTACAACGCCTACGGCCTCTACAAGGTCAAGCTGACCGCCACCGACAGCAGCGGCCGCGTCAGCGGCAACAGCACCTACCTGCGCGCCACCGACCCCGCGCTCAACGAGAAGCCCGTCGCCGCCTTCAGCCGCTTCTGCACCGCAGCCGCCTGGTGCGGCTTCGACGCCAGTGCCTCCTACGACCCCGACGGCACCGTCGCCTCCTACCAGTGGAACTTCGGCGACGGCACCACCGGCACCGACCTCAAGCCCAGCCACACCTACCCGGCCGCCACCGCCACCTACACGGCCAAGCTGACGGTCACCGACGCCAAGGGCGCCACCGGCACCACCACCGCGACCATCACCTGCACCAAGCAGACCTACATCACCACCTGCGCCGCCTCCTGACGCAGGCCCACCAGCGGCGGGTCGGCCCGAAACCCCTACGGCGCCGACCCGCCGGCGACGCGCCGGTCCGACCCCCATCGGGCTGGCGTGCCCCGTACGGCGGACCGCTCCCGAGGCGCGCCGCCCACCCGCACCGGCGCGAGCCGACCACCCGGAGGACAGCACCACGTGAAGACATCCGCCAAGGCCGCGGCGGCCGCCGCGATCGCGGTCGCCACCACGCTCGGCACGGCCGCGTTCCCCACCACAGCCGCCACAGCCACCGCAGCCGAACCGGCCCTCACCGCTCCGCTCCACCGTGACCCCGCCGACGCACCGGCCGCCGGGCACAACCTTCCCGGACCGCTCACGGAGAAGGCCGAAGCAGACCGGAAGACCGCGGTCGAGCAGCTCGTCGCGGGCGACGCCGCCGTCGAGAAGCACGGCGCCGGTAGCTCCATCAAGCTCGGCGACGGGCAGTACGTCGAACTCGCACGCCGGCGCACCGACCGGATCTTCACCATCCTCGTCGAGTTCGGCAACGAGGTCGACACCACCACCAAGCTCCCCGACGGCACCCTCAAGTACGGCGGACGACCCGGACCGGCGCACAACGAGATCGCCCGGCCGGACCGCTCCCAGGACAACTCCACCGCCTGGCGCGCCGACTACGACCGGCAGCACTACCAGGACCTGTACTTCAGCTCGACCGAGGACTCCCTCAAGACCTACTACGAGAAGCAGTCGTCCGGCCGCTACTCCGTCGAGGGCACCGTCACCGACTGGGTCAAGGTTCCGTGGAACGAGGCCCGCTACGGATCCGACTACTGCGGGGACACCGTCTGCGCCAACGCCCAGGACCTCGTCCGCGACGCCATCGACACCTGGGTGGCGGGCCGGAAGGCCGCCGGGCTGAGCGACGACCGGATCAAGGACGCCGTCGCTCCCTACGACCGGTGGGACCGCAACGACCACGACGGCGACGGCGACTTCGACGAGCCGGACGGCTACATAGACCACTTCCAGATCGTCCACGCCGGCGTCGACCAGTCCGCCGGGGGCGGAGCGCAGGGCACCGACGCGCTGTGGGCCCACCGCAGCTACGTCTACGGATCCGGCGCCGGCAAGAACGGCCCGTCCGGCAACGAACTCGGCGGAACCCCCGTCGGCAACACCGGCATCTGGGCGGGCGACTACACCATGCAGGCCGAGAACGGCGGCCTCGGCGTCTTCGCCCACGAGTACGGCCACGACCTCGGCCTGCCCGACCTCTACGACACCAGCGGTCACGGCGTCGACAACTCCGTCGGCTACTGGTCCCTGATGAACTCCGGCTCCTGGCTCGGCGAGGGCACGGACGAGATCGGCGACAAGCCGGCCGACCTGGACGCCTGGAGCAAGCTCCAGCTCGGCTGGCTCACCTACGACGAGGCGAAGGCCGCCACCCTCTCCGTGCACCGCACCGGCCCCGCCGAGTACAACTCCAAGCTTCCCCAGGCCCTCCTCGTGGAGCTGCCGAAGAAGACCGTCACCACGCACATCACCACCCCGTACGACGGCGCCCGCACCTGGTGGAGCGGCAGCGCCGACAACCAGAACGCCACCCTCACCCGCAAGGTCGACCTCACCGGCAGGACGTCGGCCACGCTCACCGCCAAGGCCTGGTACGAACTGGAGGAGGACTTCGACTACGGCTACGCAGACGTCTCCACCGACGGCGGCCGGTCCTGGACCGCCCTGGCAGGCACCTTCGACGGCGAACCGATCCCGCTCAATCCCAGCGACACCCCGGCCCTCACCGCCGACTCGGGCAACGCCTGGGGCACCCTCTCCTACCCGCTCGACGCGTACGCCGGCAAGACCGTCGAGATCCGCTTCCGCGTCACCACCGACGGCAGCACCCACCTCAAGGGCCTCGCCCTCGACGAACTCCGCGTCACCGCCGACGGCACCGCCCTGTTCGCCGACGGCGCCGAGCAGGGCGACAACGGCTGGACCACCCGCGGCTTCACCCGGACCACCGGCACCTTCACCAAGGACCACCCGCAGTACTACCTGGTGGAAAACCGTCAGTACGTCTCCTACGACACCACCCTGCGCACGGGCCCGTACGTCTTCGGCTCCGCCGCCCGTCCGAGGTGGGTGAACCACTTTCCGTACCAGAACGGCCTGCTGATCTGGTTCTGGGACACCTCGCAGGACGACAACAACGTCTACCACCACCCCGGCAGCGGCCTCGTCCTCCCCGTCGACGCCCACCCGGCACCGCTGCGCTGGGCCGACGGAACGCTGATGCGCACCCGGGTCCAGTCCTACGACTCCACCTTCGGATTCGAGCCCACGGACAGCATCACCCTCCCCAGGGCCGACGCCCTCACCGGCATCCCGAGCTCCCCCGGCGTCCCGACCTTCGACGACCGCGCCCACTCCTACTGGGACGCGGCGAACCCCTACAGCAGCGTCAAGGTGCCCGACACCGGCACCCGCATCGAACTGCTCTGGAACAGCACCGACAAGCTGGAATCGATCATCATGGTCAGGCCCGCGAAGTAGCTCCTGCACGGGCCCCGTCAGCGATCCGGGGGCGGTGTCGACCCCGGAGAGCACGCCGACGGCGCCGGCGGAGTCGGCCAAGGTGCCGACTCCGCCCGGAACGCCCGTTCGCGCACTCGTCGTTCCGTACGAGTGGATCCCTCGTGCGGGTGGTGTGGCGGGCGAAGGGCCCGTCACGGGCCCCAGGACGGGCGGTTACTGGTGATCATGCCGGAGTGATCATTTCCGTACCCCCACGAGACCCCAACCACCCCGCCCCGCGCCGCACTTCGCGCCGCCGCTCGCTACTCGTCGCCGCGCTGTGCCTGCTGCCGGCCGCCGTCGCCGCCCCGGCGGGCCCGGCGAGTGCCGCACCGGGCGCCCCCGGCGGGACCGCGGTCGCGCCGCGGCCGACGTCGACGGCCGGCGAGGTGGTGGCCTCCGCACGGCTCGCCTCGATCCGCGACGACCCGGCCGCGCTCCAGGCGTTCTTCCGCGCCCTGCCCAAGGGCGGGGAGCTGCACAACCACCTGTCCGGCGCGGTGAGCACCGAGTACCTGATCAGGCTCGCGGGCGAGGACGGGCTGTGCGTCGACACGACGACGATGACGGCGGTCGTGCCGCCGTGCGGACCGGGCACGAGGCCGGCGACCGACGCCGACACCGACCGCGCCTTCCACGACGCCCTCGTACGGGCGTGGTCGATGCAGGACTTCCCGCCCGGCGGGAACGGCCACGACCACTTCTTCGACACCTTCGGCAAGTTCGGCGAGGTGACCTGGCGGAACCGGGGCAAGCTGCTCGCCGAGTTCGCCGACACCGTGGTCGAGCAGAACCAGTTCTACCTGGAGACCATGGTCAGCCCGGCCTCGGAGAGCGCGAAGAAGCTCGCGAACGAGGTCGGCTGGGACGCCGACCTGGCCCGGATGCACGGGAAGCTCGTCGCGGACGGCAAGCTCGACAAGATCGTCGCCGAGGCCCGCAAGGAGGCCGACGACGGCGACGCCGAGTTCCGCACCGAGGCCGGGTGCGCCACCGAAGCGCCGCGCCCCGGCTGCGGGCTGACCGTGCGCTGGATCTCCCAGGTGAACCGCGGCAGCACCAACGAGCGGGTCTTCACCCAGATGGCGCTCGGCATGCGCCTCGCCGAGGCCGACCCGCGCTTCGTCGCCGTCAACCTGGTGCAGCCCGAGGACTGGGACACCTCCCTGGCCAACTACAGCACCCAGATGCGGATGCTGAAGTACCTGCGCGGCGTGTACCCGAAGGCCCACCTGACCCTCCACGCGGGCGAGCTGTGGCCGGGTCTCGTCAAGCCCGCGGACCTGACCTTCCACATCGGCGAGGCCGTGGACGTGGCCGGTGCCGACCGCATCGGGCACGGCGTCGACCTGGTCCACGAGAACGACTGGCAGCGGGTGGCGGACACGATGGCCGCGCGGCGCGTCGCCGTCGAGGTGCCGTTCACCAGCAACGCCCAGATCCTCGGCGTCAAGGGTGCCGACCACCCCTTCGAGACGTACCGCGCCCACGGCGTCCCGGTCGTCCTCGCCACCGACGACCCGGGCGTCTCCCGGATCGACGTCACCCACGAGTACCGGTACGCCGCCGAGACGTACGGCCTGACCTACCGCGAACTGAAGGACCTGGCCCGCGCCTCCCTCGAGTACGCCTTCCTGCCGGGCGCGAGCCTGTGGCAGGGCAACCCGACCCGTGACGGCTACCGCCTCGCCGGCGCCTGCCGCCACGACGAGCCCGGCTCCGACCGCCTCCGCCCCAACTGCCGCCGCCTCCTCGACGCCAGCCCCAAGGCCGCCGTCGAATGGCGCCAGGAAGCCGCGTTCCGCGCCTTCGAGCGCCACGTCACGACGGGCCCCAAGGCCGGCTGACCCGCCGTCTACCTCGCCTCGCCTCGCCACGCCACACAGCCCCGCCGTCCGCCCTCCCCGGGCGGGCGGCGGGGTCGTTGCGTTCCCGCACGCCGGGGGCCCGCTCCTCGTGGCGGCGTGGCGGCGTGGCGGCGTGGCGACCCTGGCGACGCTCACCTACGGGTACGCGGCCCTGGCCCTTCTCGTCGCGGCGGGCGCCGCTGTCGCGCTCCTGCGGCGGGCCGCGGTGAGCGCGTCGTAACCCGGCGGGACCCGCCCCACCCTCTGCATGGTGTGCACAGGTGGCATGTTTTGCCATCTGCCCTCGGTGGGGCGGTTTCCGGCCATGCCGTGTTCATGCGACGTTCGCCCCCGCCGCTCAGAGTCGCGGCCATGAACAAGGCAACCCTGTCCACGACCGTCCTCGTCGCGGCCCTCGCCCTCGGCCTGCCCTCCGCGCCGGCCGCCACCGCCGCCGAGCGGCACCTGCCCCGCCACGCCGACCAGCACCGCTCCGGCCAGGCCGTCCCGTTCACCGAGGCCACCGTCACCGCGGGCGCCGACGGCTCGTTCGCGCTCGCATGGAAGGCGCAGGGCGTCAAGCGCGTCGAGATCCACGCGAACGGCAGGGTCGTCGCCAGGGGCGGCGCCACCGGCCGGGCCGTGGTCACCGGCCTGCCCGCGGCCGACCGCCAGTGGTTCCGGTTCCAGGCGGACCGCGGCCAGGGCCTGCGGCTCGCCGACCGCCTCGTCCGGCTCTCCGGGACCGTCAACCTCCGCGACGCGGGCGGCTACCGCACCGAGACCGGCCAGTGGGTCAGGATGGGCGAGGTCTACCGCTCGGACGCCCTCGACCGGCTGACCGCCGACGACGAGGCCACGCTCCGGCGTCTGGGCGTCAACACCGTCTTCGACCTGCGCACGGCCGACGAGCGGGCCAAGAACCCCGACAAGGTCCCCGCCGGCGCCGACTACGTCGTCGCGGACGTCTTCGCGGGCTCGGGTGCCTTCCAGGCCATGCCGAAGACCCCCGCCGAGGCCGAGCAGATGATGATCGACGCCGAGAAGGCCATGGTCAGCGGCGACGGCGGCAAGAAGGCCTACGGCCAGGTGCTCGACGGCATCCGCGCGGACGACGCGCGCTCCGTGCTCTTCCACTGCACCGCCGGCAAGGACCGCACCGGGTGGTCCAACGCCGCCCTCCTGACCGCCCTCGGCGTGCCCAGGGACACCGTCATGGCCGACTACCTCGCCAGCAACACCTACCGCAAGGCCGCCAACGACGCCCTCCTCGGCCACCTCCCGCCCCAGCAAGCCGCCGTCTACAAGCCCCTCCTCGACGTCCGCCCCGAGTACCTCGCCTCCGGCTACGCCGAAGTCGACGCGAAGTTCGGCTCCTTCGACCGCTACCTCGACGACGCCCTCGGCCTCGACCACCGCGAGCTGAAGCGCCTGAAGAAGGACCTCCTCGTCGGCTGACCGGGTGACGCGTGCCTAGGGAAGCCGGGCCATCACGTGGACGTCGAGGAAGCCCCGTTCGGAGGCCGGGTCGTGGAGGAGGCGGGTGAACGGGGCGAGGCCGGCGTCGGTCAGCAGGGCGGCGAAGAGGTCCGGAGGCCAGCTGTAGGCGGGGGCCACCTTGTGGTCGAAGCGGACCGGCTCCGGTCCGTCGGTGCCGAAGAACGAGACCAGGAGCAGGCCGCCCGGCGCCAGCGCGCGTGCCTGCTCGGCGAGGAGCGAGGGCAGTTCGGCGGGCGGGGTGTGGATCATCGAGTAGTGGGCCAGCACGCCGCCCAGCGCGCCGTCCTCGACGGGCAGGGACTCCATGCGGGCCTCGTCGAAGCGGAGGGCCGGGTGGGCCCGCCGCGCGTGGTCGACCATGCCGGGCGAGAGGTCGAGGCCGAAGGCGTCGAGGCCCAGGTCGTGGAGCATGGCCGTCAGGTGCCCGGGCCCGCATCCGACGTCGGCCGTCCAGAGGTTGCCCGTGTCGCGGACCAACTCGGCGAAGCTGCCGAGCATGGCCCGGGTGAAGGGCCGGCTCTCCAAACGGTCGGCGAAAAGCGACGCGTACAGGTCGACGACCCCGTCGTAGGCCGTCCTCGTCTCGTCCTGATGGTTCGGCATGGGGAGGAAGCTAACAGGTGACACCCGCGGGGCGGGGCGGCGCCCGCGCAGACGACTGAGCCCTGGCCTGTGCCTTCGCCTGAGCCTGCGCACTTGCTTGAGCCTGCGCCCTCGCCTGAGTCGACATCCGCGCCTGTGCCTGCACCGACACCCGCGCTTGCGCCCGCGCCGACATCAGCGCCCGCACGGGCGCCGTCCCGGCATCGGCGGCGTCAACTCCGGCGCGTCGCCGCCGTGAAGAAGGGGACGACGAGGAAGAGGCGGTCCGACGCGGCGCGGTCGTGCTGGTCGGCGACCCACGCCGCCGCCCGGTCGGGCGGGGCGGCGCCGGCCCGTACCGCCGTGTCCGCGAGGCCCTTCACGAGGGGCAGCACGCGCACGTGACCCGGGTGGCCTTCGTCCTGCGGGCCAAGCAGGCGGGCCCCGCGCTCGACGGCATCCGTGATCTGCCGAGGGCCGGCGACCCGGGGGACCGGCGGCGGCGCCTCGCTGGGCACCGCGAGGTGCTGCGGCGTCGGATCGCCGAGGCACAGGCCTGCCTCGACCTCGGCGAAGGCGCGCTGGACTGCGGACACGCCGACCTGGCCACCTGCCCGCGGTTCTGCGAGATCGTTGCCGACGCGACCGGTACCGCCGGAGCTACTCGCTGGTACGGTCCCTGGCCTACCGGTACTCCAGGGGGAGTCGCCGGAGTCTAGGGAGGGGCGGATCCATGACGGGACGAACGGGCGGGGTGCTCCCCGGCGGGCTCGCCGAGGCGATACGGGGGACGGCCGAGGACATCGCGGCCGTGCTGCGTACGGCGGAGGTCGCGGGAACGCGGGGCGACGGCCCGGCGGCCGATGACGCCGCCGGTGGCGCCGCGGGAGAGAACTCCACCGGTCACGGCGGCGGGCTGCCCGTGCCCCGCTCCACCTGGACGGTGGGTGAGGCCGCCGCGCACCTCGCCCAGGCGAACGCGCTGATGGCGGACCTGGCCGCGGGGCGCCGGCGGCCGTACGGCGACGGCACCCCCGGCAGCCTGGCCGAGGCCAACGAACGCGCCCTCGCGGGGTTCGCGGAGCGGGCGCCCGGCCCGCTCGCGGAGATGATCACGGCCCAGGCCCTCGCCTTCCTCGACTCCGTCGAGGAGCGCGACCCGGACGAGTCGGTCACCACCCCGCTCGGCGTGATGAGCCCGGCCGTCCTCGGCTCGTACCTGCTGACCCACATGCTCGGCCACGGCTACGACCTCGCCCTCGCCCTGCGCCGTCCGCACATGGTCGACGCGCACCGGGTGCGGCTCAGCATGCCCTTCATGATCCATGCGATGCCGCAGGTGGCGGACCCGGACGCCGTCGCCGGCCTCACCGCGAGCTTCGCGGTACGGCTCCGGGGCGGCCCCGGCTTCGGCGTCACGATCACCGACGGCCGGGTCGGGGTCGCCCACGAGCCGCCCGCGCGGCCCGACTGCAAGATCCTCACCGAGCCGGTCACCTTCCTCCTCCTGGCCCTCGGCCGGATCGACCCCTGGCCCGCCATCGCCCGCGGCAGGGCGCTCGGCTGGGGCCGCAAGCCCTGGCTCGCCCCGCGCTTCCCCACCCTCTTCCGCGCGCCCTGAGGCCCGCCTGAGCCGTCTCGGGCCGCGTACCCAGGCGGTCCAGGGCCGCGCGCCCGAGGCGCGTCGGGCGCGCGCGAGCCGTCTCGGCCGTACGGCACGGGCGGCCTCGCCCGTACGGCCCCGGCGGGTTCCGTCGGGGCGGGCCCGTCCCCGTGCGCCGCGGCCGCCGCCGATGGATCCTGGAGGTAACGGAAGGGGCCGTGTCTCGGTTCCGCGCGGCCCGACGGTGCGAGGAGGCAGACCATGAGCCGCACTCTGGAGTGGACGGTCGGCGTGGAAGTGGTGGAGGACGGCGGCAGGACCAAGGCCGAGGCCCGACTCAGCACCGGCACCACGACCCTGACGGGCCACGGCTCCGCCCGGTGCAACCCGGCGGACGTGGACGTACCGGCGATCGGCGACGAGCTCGCCGCCAGCCGTGCGATGAAGGACCTCGCGGGCAAGCTCATGCGGGAGGCCAACCGGGACATGGAGGCCGTGGGCGCCGGGACCGTACCCCAGCGCACCGGCCCCGGCTACGGCTGGCCGGAGGCGGTCTCCTGACGAGGCCGCCGGCCGAGCCGGGACCCCGGCCGGACGCCGAGTCCGGCCGGGAGCCGGCCGCTTCGCGCTGCTCCGACGCACGAGTCCGGCGCCGGGAGCGTGCGCTGCGCGCTGCCCTGGCGCACGAGTACGGCAGGACGCCGACGGGTTGGGCGCTGCTCTACGCATGAGTCCGGCCGGTAGCGGCCGGGTTGGAGCTGCCTGGCCCACGGGTCCGGCCGGTAGCGGCCGGGGTGACGCTGCCTGGCCCACGGGTCCGGCCGGTAGCCGGGCGGTCCGAGCCGCCCTGGCGTGCGAATCCGGCCGGGCGGCGGGTGTTCAGGGCCACCCTGCCGCGGTTCCGCCGGGAGTCACCCCACGCCGCCCTCCCACCCGTCGCGCTCCTGCTCGCCGCCTTCCCACCCGTCGAGCTCCCGTTCGCCGCCCTCCCGCTCGTCGCCGTTCGGCAGCTCGCCCCGCGCCGTCGCGTCGGCGTCCTCGTACCCCAGTCGGTCCACGACCTCGACGACGCCGTCGACGGTCTCGCACAGGCGCATCAGGATCGGGCCGAGTCCCCGCCGCTCCAGCGTGCCGCTGAGGGTGACGATGCCCTCGTCGACCTCGATGTGCACGGCGGAGGGGGACAGGCGCATGATCCGGACGAGGACGTCCTCGCGGATCTCCTCCTGGATCGAGCGGTCGCGGCGCAGGAAGAGCTGGAGGAGGTCGCTGCGGCTCAGCACGCCGATCAGGCGGCCGTCGGCGTCGACCACGGGCAGGCGCTTGATCCGATGCCGCTCCATCAGGCGGGCCGCCTCGACGGCCGTCCAGGAGGGGCGGGCGGTGACGACGGGGCTGGACATCATGGCCTCCGCCGTGCTCGGCCCCTCCTTGGTGGCGTGTCGCCGTAGCAGGTCGGCCTCCGAGACGACGCCCACCGGCCGGTTGTCGTCGTCGACCACGGGCACGGCGGTGATGCCGTACTCGTCGAGGAGCCGTGCGATCTCCTTGAACGAGGTCCCGCGCTGTACCGCGACCGCGGCCGGCGTCATCAGGTCCGCGACACTGCGGTGCCTCATCGTCCGTTCCGTCCCTTCTGCGTTCCGGATTCCATGGTCCCGCACGGTGGCCCGACCCCGCACGAGGGGGGCCTGCGAGGTGGCGCGAAGGGGGGCGTGACAGGGGCTTGTGGGTGTGGCGCGCGCATGGTTACCTCCGGTAAGTCATCGTCGCGCCACGGAAGAAGGACCCCCCATGCCCTCTCCCCGTACGTCCGGGACCCGCCGCCTCCTCGGGGCCGTCGCCGCCTCCCTGGCCCTCGTCGCCGCGTCCGCCGGCGCGGGTTCCGCATCCGCTCCGGAACAGGCCACCGCGCCGGGCCCGACCGCCTCGGCCGGACTGCGCGAGGTGATGTTCGTCGGCAACAACTGGGACGGCACCGCCGACGTCATCGCCTCCCGGGGCGACTTCGGGCGTGTCGGCCGAGTGAACGTCATCCCCGACAAGGAGCAGCGGCTCCGCGAGATCTACCTCAACCCCGTCCGGCTCGCCTACTTCCTAGGCGTCCGCAGCGGACCGGGCGAGGGCCACGACCAGTTCGTCGACGACATGTACGCCACCCCCGACGGATCCGCCATGGTCGTCTCCCGGCCCAGCTTCGCCGACGTCGTCTCGCTCGACCTGCGCACCGGGAAGATCAACTGGCGTTTCCCCGTGGCCGGTTACCGGGCGGACCACATGGCCGTCTCGCCCGACGGCAGCCGGGTCGCGGTCTCCGCCTCCACGGCGAACACCGTGCACGTCCTCGACATCGCCACCGGCCGCCAGCTCGGCTCGTTCAAGACGGGGGACAAGCCGCACGAGAACGTCTTCACGTCCGACGGGCTCCTCTGGAACATGTCCATCGGCGAGGTCACCACGGCCCTCGACGCCCCCTGGCTCGACTGGTCCAAGGGGGACCGGAAGATCACCGTCGTCGACGCGAGCACCTTCGAGACCGTCCGCGTCATCGACATGCGCACCCGCCTCGACGCCTTCGGGCGCGGAGACCTCTCCGACGCCGTCCGCCCGCTCGTCTTCACGCCGGACGAGAAGAAGGTCTACTTCCAGGTCTCGTTCCTCAACGGCTTCCTGGAGTACGACGTCGACTCCGACCGCATCACCCGCCTCAAGAACCTCCCGGCGAACCCGGCGACCGACCCCGACCGCACCACCTGGGTCAACGACTCGCGCCACCACGGCCTTTCGATCAGCCCGGACGGCGCCAAGCTCTGCGTCGCCGGGACGATGGACGACTACGTCACCGTCGTCGACCGGGAGACCCTCGCGCAGGGCCCGCTCGTCCAGGCCTCCAAGCCGTACTGGGCGACCGTGAGCGGCGACGGCCGCTCCTGCGTCATCTCCGAGAGCGGAGCCGACCGGGTCACCGCGATCGACTTCGCCACCGGGCAGCGGGTGGCCTCCGTGGCCGTCGGGGACCACCCCCAGCGGGTACGGCTCGCCCGCGTGCCCGCCGACTGGACCGGCCCCGCGGCCGGCTGACCCACCCCTCTCGCCCACGCACCCACCCCTCTCGCCCACGCACACACCCCCGAAGGACATCGTGAACAGAACACTCCTGGGGGCCGCGCTCGCCGCGGCCCTCCTGGCTGCCGGGACCACGGCGGCCCCCGCGGCCCCCGCACCGGCGGCCCCCGCTCCCGTGACGGCCCCCGCTCCCGTGGCGGCCCCCGCTCCCGTGGCGGCCCCCGCCGCGCTCGCCGACAGCTGGCAGCCCCCGCTCAGCACGCGGGGGCGCTACATCGTCGACGCGACCGGAGACCGCTTCAAGCTCAGATCCGCCAACTGGCACGGCGCGCAGGGCTCGTGGACCGGCTCGGGCGACAAGGCCGACCCCGCGAACCACAACGCCGGGGAGAAGTCCGACCAGTTGCCCCTCGGCCTCGACCGCACACCGATCGCGAGGATCCTCGCCGACTTCCACGACCTCGGCATCAACAGCATCCGCCTGCCGTTCTCCAACGAGATGCTCCACGACCAGCGGCCCGTCCCCGACGCGGCCGTCGCGGCCAACCCGCAGCTGCGCGGAAAGACCCCGCTCCAGGTGTTCGACGCGGTGATCGCCGCGACGACGGCCGACGGGTTCGCCGTGGTCCTGAACAACCACACCAACACCTCCCGCTGGTGCTGCGGCCTCGACGGCAACGAACGCTGGAACACCAGCCAGTCCACCGCCCAGTGGGAGAACGACTGGCTCTTCGCGGCCAGGCGCTACAAGGAGAACAAGCGGGTCGTCGGCGCCGACCTCTACAACGAGGTGCGCCGCACCATCACCGACGACGCCAACTGGGGCTGGGGCGACGACCACGACTGGTGGGCGGCCACCCAGCGCCTCGGCGACCGCCTCCTCACCGAGGCCAACCCCGACCTCCTCGTCATCGTCGAGGGCATCAACTGGCAGGGCATCCCCGCCGACGGGTTCTCCCACTGGCGCCCCACCCTCGAACCGGCCAGGACGCTCTCCCACACCCTCGTCGCCTCGGACAAGCTCGTGTACTCGGCGCACTTCTACGGCTACACGGGCCCGAACCACACCGGCGCGACCGGCACCGGCGAGACCCACGACTGGCGCTACCAGGAACTCTCCCGCGACGACCTCTTCGCGACCCTCTCCCGCCAGGCCTTCTTCGTCGCCGCCGACACGGGCAGGCACTACACCGCACCGCTGTGGATCAGCGAGTTCGGCATCGGAGCCGACGAGACCGACCCGAAGGCCCGCGCCTGGTTCGGGAACTTCGTCGACTACCTCGTCGCGAACGACACCGACTTCGCCTACTGGCCGCTGGTCGGCTTCACCGGCCACGGACGCTGGAAGCTCCTCGACTACGACACCGAGGGCCGCCGTTCCGGCATCCTCGACGGCACCGACTGGCGCGCCGCCGACTGGCGCCGACTCGTCACCGCCCCGGGCCTGACCGGTCCCGTGCCGGCCACCGACACCTGGCGCATGCTGAACCTCGACCACGCCGACGCGGTGCAGTCCCTCCGCACCCGCGCCCGGGGCGACTGGGACAACGGCGCCCGCAAGGGCGTCTGCCCCGACGGGCTGCGGCTCGTCGGGCTCGCGCACCGTGACGGCCGCGGCCTCTGCACGGACACGGGGACCGGCCGACTCGCCGACCCGGCGGGCGGGTTCACCGTCGTGACCGACGAACGGTACGTCAGGGAGGGCGACTGGGCCGGTGGCTACACCAAACTCCAGTGTCCCCGAGACCAGTTCATGACCGGCTACAGCGTCCGCGGCCAGGCCGTCTCCGCGGTCCTGTGCGCCGCCGCCGTCCGGGCCCTCCCGGTCACCGGCCGCACGCTCTGGTTCGACCGGGGTGACAACCGCCCGGCCGGCGGCCCGGGCGGCGAGTTCGCCCAGGGCAACTACAAGGGCCAGTGCGCCGGCGGAGAGTACGCGGCGGGCATCGCCTTCACCGGTGCCTGGGCCAAGGGCAAGACGCCCGACGCCCTGCTCTGCCGCACCCTGTAGGACGCACGGGCACGAGAGAGGGGCCTGCCGGATCATGGGATCCGGCAGGCCCCACCGGCC
>NZ_JBHJQI010000065.1:0-45861 GCF_042262805.1 Streptomyces sp. NPDC056361 | reverse complement strand
CAGCGGCTCGATCCGGTCCCACATCGCATCAGTGATCACTAACCGGACGGACACATCCGATCAACTGACCAACCGATCAAAGAGACACGCTCTAGCCGAGCAGCTGGTTCTGCAGCGTCACCGTCTGCTGGAACGGCACCGCGAGCGCCCCGCCCTTCCGCGTCTGCGTGACCAACGCGAGCGTGTCACCCGCCTGCACGTAGGCCCAGCGGACCTGCTCGGGGCCGTAGGGCTTCCTCTCCCAGAAGGCGTCGGCCTTCGTGTCCCGCACCTTGATGCCCTCGGTGAAGGAATCCATGACGAAGCCGTCGACCCCATCGGGCAGCGTCTTGAGGCCCACGGTGCCGTAGCCCCCGCGCAGGGTCTCGTCGTGGTACTGCTGCGCGTACGCCACCGAGGCGAACCGGAGCAGATGGACGCTGGTCCGCGTGCCGTCCGGGGTCGTCCAGGCCCGGGCCGCGATGTGCCGCAGGGTGGAGTCCGCCAGCGCCTGCTTCATCTCGGCGCGGTACTCCTTCCCGTAGAGGGAGAGGTACGCGTCCGTGGACACGAACCCGCCGTTCGTTTTCGGGTCGACGGTCGCCCCGACCGGCGCGGGCAGCAGCAGCTGCCGCACGTCGGCATGGTGGATCTCTCCCTCGTTGTCGTCGCCGAAGGGGCGCGGCCGGTCCACCGGAAGCGCCGGCAGCCGGAGCCGCGGGTACTCCCAGCGGCCGTCGCTCTCGGTCGCGAGGCCCGGCACGTCCTCCCGGTCGAGCGCCGTGATCCCCATGGCCGTGCCCGCGCCGACACCGCCGCACACGACGACCGCGGCCGTCCAGCGGGCGACGGCCCACAGGACACGGCGGGACCGCCGGGGAGCGGCGGGGGAGAGAGCGGGTTCTGCCACCGGCTCCGGGGCGGGCACCACGTCGGCGACCGTCATGGTCTGCTGCTCGGTCATACGTACTCCCCCGGGGAATCGATGTGCCCGAGCTGCTTCGCGAGCAGATCGGAGACGGCCTTCCCGTCCAGCGGCGCGGCGCCGTACGCCGCGAGGCTGACCAGGAACTCGCCGGTGTAGGCCGTGCACGTCATGCCCCGCAGCCGGGCCTCCTTCTCCTCCTTGTCGCCCCTGGTGGGCTCGGGGAGGAGGTGACAGGCGGCGTTGCGCTCGTGGTCCTCGACCTTCGGTCCCTTGCGGAGCTTCAGGTAGTCGGCCAGCTCCGTCCGCATGCCGTAGAAGTTCCGGACCGCCTTCTTGTCCTTCATGCGCATGACGAGCACCTCCACCTGGAGGTCGGCGGAGATCCCGGCGTACGAGCGCATGGCCATGCCCTGGAGCCCGAGTGCGTCGATCCGCTTCTCGTACTCGCGGCGCTTCTTGCCGTAGACGCCCTTGCCCGTCGCTTTGAGCAGCTCCGCGGCCTGTCGGGCCCCGAGCTCTCCGTCGTTGCCGTACCCCTCGATGTCCGATCCCAGCCGGTAGCCGACCGGCATGGGCAGGAGGAGCTTGCTCAGCGGAGTGGAGGCACGCCCCCTGGCGACACCCTCGGCCGGGTCGTCGGACTCCACCTTCGGGGTGGGCCCCCCCCCCCCCACGGTCGGCGCCGTCCGGTCGGCCCCGTCGGTGGTGACGGCGGTGTAGGCGACCCCGCCGCCGATGGCCCCCAGGACGAGGACGGAGACCAGTACGTTCTTCAGGATCCGGCGCCGGCGGCTCCCGGGCTTCTCGCTCACAGGCGCTCCAACTGCTTCTCGGCGAGCGAACGGATGTCCTTCTCGGCGATCTTCCGGGTGTCGAACATGAAAATCTCGATCGCGACGTCCCCACGCTGGGCGAACGCGCGGGCCTCGTAGACGTCGAGGAATCCCGCCTCGCGATGCACCGGGTAGACGAAGTAGCGGCCGTTCCCGGAGCCCTTCAGCTCCTCACCGGCCGTGTCGGAGTCGTCTCGCGCGTAGGAGAACTGGTCCTCCACGAACTCCAGGGCGCCGATCTGCTCGCCGGGCCGGTACTGAAGGAGGTTGACCGTGACCGTCCGGTACTCGCCCGATCGCCACGAGCGGCTCGCGATGCGCCGGATGTTCTGGCGGAGCTGGAACTTCAGCGCCTCGTTCGGCCAGGTGTAGTCGGAGACATAGGTCGAGAGCGAAACCCAGCCGTCCTCACCGTCGGCCTTCGCCCCCGCCGGGCGCGGTACCAGCAGCTTCCGCAGGTCGCCCTGCGCCTTCGACTGCAGGTCCTCCTTCGCCGACAGCGGCTCCGGCTCCTCGCCCTCGGGCAGCGGCTCGGCCGGGTAGGCGAGGCCGACCTGGTTGAGGGCGGGCAGCGGGGTGGGGTCGCGGTCGGCCTGGATGCGGTAGCCGACGGCGGTGCCGCCGACGAGACCGAGGACGGCGGCGACGGCGATCAGTCCGACCGTGCGGAGGGCCCGGCGGCGCGGGCGGGCGACGGGAGCCTCCGGGGTCCCGGCGTCCGGGCCGGCCTCCCCGGTGTCCCCTGCGGCGCCCGCGGCACCTTCGTCCTCAGGATTCACGACCGGAGCTGCTGCTTCCGGTTCGGTGTTCCGCTCTGGAGGTGGCGCTGTTCCCTGGTTTGGGATGGTTTCCTCGTTGCTCAAGAGTCCCCCCACGAGACCTGAAGGGCGGATTCCGTCATCCGCGCACCCAGCTGACACGCGAGGGGCGCATGGGGTTGCGTTGCCGCGCATTACAGTTCGGCACATGGCGAAGAAGCTCGTGATCAAGGTGACCGCAGGGGCCGACGCCCCCGAACGCTGCTCGCAGGCCTTCACGGTGGCCGCCGTCGCCGTCGCGAGCGGCGTCGAGGTCTCGCTGTGGCTGACCGGGGAGTCCTCGTGGTTCGCGCTGCCGGGCCGGGCGGCGGAGTTCGAGCTTCCGCACGCGGCGCCGCTGCCGGACCTCATCGAGTCGATCCTGGCGGCCGGCCGCGTCACGCTCTGCACCCAGTGCGCCGCCCGCCGCGAGATCACCGAGGCGGACGTCCTCGACGGCGTCCGCATCGCGGGCGCGCAGGTCTTCGTCCAGGAAGCGATGTCCGACGAGACCCAGGCCCTCGTCTACTGATCCCGGCGGGCTACTGGTCCCGGCGTCTGCTGATCCCGGCGGCTACTGGTCCCGGCGCTTCTTGCCGTCCAGCTCGTCCCACCACTCGTCGGACGTCGGGTCGCCCGAGGGGTCGTCCCACCAGCGGTCCTCGGGGCCGCGGCGGTTGGCGACCATGGCGGCGACGGGCGGGATGACCATGGCGACGACGCACATGCCGATGGCGACGGGCATGGAGAAGAGGCGCACGACGGCCCAGGCGCCCACGAAGAGGACCAGGCAGGCACCCATCATCCAGAAATAGACGTGCCGACGCCGTGCGTACACACCTTCAGGGTACGGCGGGGCGGGCTTCCCGGCGCGGGTGTCCCGGCGCGGAAAAGGGAAGACCGGAGGGCCGTGCCTCTCAGTCCTGGTGATGGCGTCCAACCCCCCAGGAGGCACGGCCCTCCGGCCGTTCGGTGCGCGGATCAGACCGCGATGGCGACCTCCGCGAGGCCACCCTTCTGCGCGACGACCTGGCGGTCGGCGGTGCCGCCGGGGACCAGGGCGCGGACGGTCCAGGTGCCCTCGGCCGCGTAGAAGCGGAACTGTCCGGTGGCGGAGGTCGGGACCTCGGCCGTGAACTCGCCGGTCGAGTCCAGGAGGCGGACGTAACCGGTGACGGGCTCGCCGTCCTTGGTCACGAAGCCCTGGATGGTGGTCTCACCGGGCTTGATCGTCGAGGCGTCGGGGCCGCCGGGCTGCGCTCCACACATGATGTTCTGTCCTTACGGTCGAGGGGTCCGGAGGGGAGGAGTCCGGGGACTTACTTGTTGGCGCCGAGCTCGATCGGCACGCCGACGAGGGAGCCGTACTCGGTCCACGAGCCGTCGTAGTTCTTGACGTTCGTGACCTCGAGCAGCTCGTGCAGGACGAACCAGGTCAGCGCGGAGCGCTCGCCGATGCGGCAGTAGGCGATGGTGTCCTTCGCCAGATCGACCTGCTCGGCCTCGTAGAGGGCCTTGAGCTCGTCGTCCGACTTGAAGGTGCCGTCGTCGTTGGCGTTCTTCGACCACGGGATGTTGCGGGCGCTCGGCACGTGGCCGGGGCGCTGCGACTGCTCCTGCGGGAGGTGCGCCGGGGCGAGCAGCTTGCCGGAGAACTCGTCGGGCGAGCGGACGTCGACCAGGTTCTGGGCGCCGATCGCGGCCACGACGTCGTCGCGGAAGGCGCGGATCGAGTTGTCCAGGGCCTTGGCCTTGTACTCGGTGGCCGGGCGGGCCGGGATGTCGGAGCCGTCGACCAGGTCGCGGGAGTCGAGCTCCCACTTCTTGCGGCCGCCGTCGAGGAGCTTCACGTCCTGGTGGCCGTACAGCTTGAAGTACCAGTAGGCGTAGGAGGCGAACCAGTTGTTGTTGCCGCCGTAGAGGACGACCGTGGTGTCGTTCGCGATGCCCTTGGCCGAGAGGAGCTTCTCGAAGCCCTCCTGGTCGATGAAGTCGCGGCGGACCGGGTCCTGGAGGTCCTGGGTCCAGTCGATCCGGATGGCGTTGCGGATGTGGTTCTTCTCGTAGGCCGAGGTGTCCTCGTCGACCTCGACGAGAGCGACCTGCGGGTTGTCGAGGTTGGCCTCGACCCAGTCCGCGTCGACCAGTACGTCGCTGCGAGCCATGCTGTTCTCCTCCGGGGCAGTGTGCGGCGGTGTGGTGCGGGTGGTGCGTGTGTGTGGTGCGGTACGCGTCGTCGCGTGGCGTACGGACGGCGGACGTGCGTACGGCGGTGCACAGGGCGGCCCTGACCACGGTGGGAGGGCCTGAGGAATACGGGAGTGGCGAGTCCCGCTCAGACGGAACGACAGAGCATGGCGGCGACGCGGCACAGGTCTACTGCCCGCCGCTTCGTGAGATCCGCCTGTCGCTTCATGCCCTCGATCGTAGGGACGGACAGGCGGCCGTGTCACCGGCGTGTCGTATTTTGAGACGCGATCGTCCGAGATGCGAGACGCGGTCACCGTGCGGAGGGGCTCCGGACGCCTCCGTACCCAGGCGTCCGGTTCACCATCTGCGGATCGGACACCAGTGTCTCACCATGTGACCAGCAGGGGTCATGGCGGTGCCCTGGAGGCGGCCCGAGGGGGCCCGGAGGATTTTCGGCGCCCGGGCGTCAGCCCGCCAGGACGACGTCCTTGCCGGTCACCATCACGGCGAGGCCGTCCGGACGGGGCTCGACCTTCTCGACCTTCATGCCGGCGATCATCCCGATCGGGCGCTCGAAGTCGGTGCGGGCGCGGACGAGTTCCTCGATGCCGGGGATGCCCTCGCCGGGCACCTCGTCGGCGCGGACCCGGATCGTGCCGCCGTCGACGACGGTCACCGTCGAGGTGACCGTACGCGTCAGGGTGCGGCCCATGATCTTCACGCCGCCGGTCACCTTGACCTTGCCGTTGCCGCCGTAGGCGACGGTGGCGTCCTGGTCGGCCGCGGCGGCGGTGAGGTCGGCGTACGAGATGAGGGCGGTGCCGGACGCCGAGCCGGCCTTCGCGCCCGCCCAGTCGCCGGTGACGGTCACGTCCCGCAGGACGGCGGTCAGTTCGCCGACCCGGATGCGCTTGCTGCCCGCCGTCGCCTGCACACCGGTCGCCTTCACGTCGACCTGGTCGAACCGCTTGTCCGCGACCTGGGTGAGGAAGGGGAAGCCCTTGATGTCGACGTCGATCGACTCGCTGGTGGCGGCCGAGAGCTTCACCCGGCTCGACGCCTCCGACTCGGCGTAGGCCACGGCCAGCCGGTCGATCCCGACGAGGATCCCGCCCAGCACGACAGCCAGGATCAGCAGAATCCGCAGTGCTCGCATGGGATGAGCGTCCCCCCGGTAGAAAGCTTCGGTGTGGAGAAGTCTTCGGCCCCCCGACACGAAGATCGACGTGTCGGGGGGCCGGTTGGTTCCCGGGGCCCGGGCGAGCCGGACGGGCGGGGCTCAGGCCAGGGCGCGGCCGAGCAGGTAGACGGCGGGTGCGGCGGCCGTCAGCGGCAGCGCCACGCCCGCGGTCATGTGGACGAAGCGGGACGGGTAGTCGTAGCTCGCCGCCCGCAGGCCGATCAGCGCGCAGACTCCGGCACCGAGGCCGAGGAGCGCCCCGGAGGTGCCCAGGTCCGTGAAGCCGCCCGCCGCGACCCCGGCGCCCGCCGCCGCGAGCAGCGAGGCGACCAGGGAGACCGGGCCGGGCAGCGGCAGCGCCCGGGCGAGGACGGCGGCGGCGACGGCGACCCCGCCGACGACCACCGCGTCGGGTGCGGCGCCGAGGTGGCCGGTGGCGACGACGGTCAGCGCGGCGGAGGCGATGGTCGCCATCAGGCCGTACATCCGCTCGTCCGGATCGGCGTGGCTGCGCAGCTGGAGGACGAGGCAGAGCAGCACCCAGACGCCGAGCGTGCCCAGGATCGCGGGGGCCGCGTGCTCGCGGCCGGTGGCGAGCAGCGCGGCGTCGGCGACGAGCCCGCCGGCGAAGGCGAGGGCGATGCCCTGCCGGGCCGGCCACATGCCGTTGAGCCGGAACCAGCCCGCGGCCGTCAGGGCCTGGAGCAGGACCAGCGGGACGAGGAGCCCGTACGAGCCGATGGCCGCGCCGCCGGCGAGCAGCAGGCCGAGGACGGCGGTCAGCGCGGCCGGCTGCATGCCGGGCTCGATGATCGGCGACCGGCCCTCCGCCCGGGCCCGCTGGGCGTCGGTGATCCGGGTGTTCCCGGACGTCGTCGGCGAGGAGTACGCGGGCGCCGCCTCGGCCTCGGACGCCTGGGCGGGCGAGGCGACCGGGGCCGGCGTCGCGGCCGGAGCCACGGCCGGAGCCACGGCCGGGGCCGGGGCCGGAGTCGCGCCCGCCGTCTGCCGCGGTTCGCCGTAGTACTCCGCCGAAGCCCCGTGCGACGACGGGTACTGCTCGTACGGCTGGGCGTGGGGCTGCTCGTACGGCTGCCCGTACGGCTGGGCGTAGGGCTGCTGCTCGTACGGCTGGGCCTGCGGCTGCTCGTACGCCTCCTGCGTCCCGTGGGCCGCGGGCGCCTGGGCCTGCGCGGCCCGGACCTGGTCGTACGAGACGGCGGGCTGGTACTGGGTGTCCCAGGTCTGGCCCTCCCACGTCTGCGTGACGTCGGCGGAGGCCTGCTGCCCGTTCTGCTGCCCGTCCGCGTACGGGTCGTACTGCTGCCCGCCGTAGTAGTGGTCGTTGCTCATGCTGTGGGGTTCACCCTCCTGCGAACGGGGGGAGCACCTCGACCGTGCCGCCCTCGGCAAGCCGTACCGTCTCATGGCTCCGGGTGCCGACGGGGTCGCCGTCGACCAGGAACGAGCACCTCAGGAGGACCTGCGACAGCTCGCCCGGGTGCTTCGCGCGGACCGCGTCGAGGGCCTCCGCCAGGTTCCCGGCGGTGTACGGCTCCTCCGCGACTCCGGCGGCGGCCTTGGCCGCGGCCCAGTAGCGGATGGTTCCCGCTGCCATAGCGGCGCTCCCTTCGTTCGTGTGCGCGCCGCCCCCCATGATGGGCTATGAGCGCGTGAGCCAGTCCCCGAGCCGGGCGAGCAGCTCGTCGTCCGCCGCGTTCTCCGCGTGCCCCATGCCGCGCTCCAGCCACAGTTCCGCGTCACCGGCGCCGGCCAGCATCCGCGGGTGGTCGAGCGGGAAGTACGCGTCCCGGTCGCCGTGCACGACGAGGAGCGGGGTCGGCGCGATCAGCGGCACCGCCTCCACCGGCGAGAGGGGCACCGGGTCCCAGGAGCGCCGGTCGATCCGGGTGCGGAGCCCGTAGCGGCCGACGAGGCGGCCCGCGGGCCGGGTGACCACCCAGTGGACGCGGCGCATCGGGGCCGTCCCCCGGTAGTACCAGCGGGCGGGCGAGGAGACGGAGGCGACGGCGTCCGCGCTCGCAGCCGTCCCCCGCTCCAGCGCCGCATGGCGCAGGACGACGGACCCGCCCATGGAGAAGCCGACCGTCGCCACGCGCGCGTGGCCGAGCTCACGCGCCCAGCGGACGGCGGCGGACAGGTCGAGGACCTCCCGGTCGCCGACCGTGGACAGGCCGCCGGAGCCGCCGTGGCCGCGGAAGGAGAAGGTCACGACGGACGCGCCGCGCTCCGCGAGGACGCGGGCGGCGCGGCGGACGGCGGGCCGGTCGGCCGAGCCGGTGAAGCCGTGGGCGACGACGACCGCCGTACCGGTGACCGCCGAATCGGTGACACTTGCCCCGGAGGGTTCGTAAACCGCCTCGATCCGGACACCGTCATCGGTACGCAGCATCGCGCGCCGTGACGTCCGGGGATGGACGGAAGTGAGCGAGGAAACATCCAGGATGTGAAATCGGCCCTCTGCCTCGGAACTCATGTGGGCTATTCTGCTTGCCAGAGGATCCGGGCAACGCAGCCCCCGGGTCCTTTTGTGTTTTCCGACCGTTGTTACGGACGGATGAACAAAAGCTCTCAGGGCGCGAGAGCCACACGTGAGCACACATAGACGTCCTCGCAGGGACCGAGGAGGAACCGACGTCATGGAAGAGCGAACGACGCACTACCGACCGACGACCCGGGTAGGTGGGGAGCGATGAGCTCACTGCTGCTCCTGACCAACGCCCTCCAGCCGTCGACCGAGGTGCTGCCCGCACTCGGCCTGCTGCTGCACAACGTCCGGGTCGCCCCGGCCGAGGGCCCGGCCCTCGTGGACACCCCCGGCGCGGACGTGATCCTCGTCGACGGCCGGCGCGACCTCCCGCAGGTGCGCTCGCTCTGCCAGCTGCTGCGCTCCACCGGGCCCGGCTGTCCGCTGATCCTCGTCGTCACGGAGGGCGGCCTCGCGGCCGTCACCGCCGACTGGGGCATCGACGACGTCCTCCTCGACACCGCGGGTCCCGCCGAGGTCGAGGCGCGGCTCCGGCTCGCGATGGGCCGCCAGCAGATCGTCTCCGACGACTCCCCGATGGAGATCCGCAACGGCGACCTGTCGGTCGACGAGGCGACGTACAGCGCGAAGCTCAAGGGCCGGGTCCTCGACCTGACCTTCAAGGAGTTCGAGCTCCTCAAGTACCTGGCGCAGCACCCGGGCCGGGTGTTCACGCGCGCCCAGCTCCTCCAGGAGGTGTGGGGGTACGACTACTTCGGCGGCACCCGAACGGTCGACGTCCACGTCCGGCGCCTGCGGGCCAAGCTCGGGCCGGAGCACGAGTCGCTGATCGGCACCGTCCGCAACGTCGGCTACCGCTTCGTCACCCCGGAGAAGGTGGAGCGGGCCGCCGACGAGGCCCGCGCCAAGGAGGGGGCCCGGGTGGGCTCCCTCGTCAAGGAGGCCACGGGGGATGCCACCCCCTTGGAGGACACGAACGTGGCGGATGCCACAGTGCGACCTGCCGGTAGGTAGGTCCCCCCGCGTAGACTTCCGCGCGTGGCCAAGGTGACGCGGGATGACGTAGCTCGACTGGCAGGTACTTCTACCGCGGTCGTGAGCTACGTCATCAACAACGGACCCCGGCCGGTCGCCCCGGCCACGCGCGAGCGTGTCCTCGCCGCCATCAAGGAGCTGGGCTACCGCCCGGACCGGGTGGCCCAGGCGATGGCGTCCCGGCGTACGGATCTCATAGGCATGATCGTCCCCGACGCGCGGCAGCCGTTCTTCGGCGAGATGGCGCACGCCGTCGAGCAGGCCGCCGCCGAGCGCGGGAAGATGGTCCTCGTCGGCAACTCCGACTACCGGACCGAGCGCGAGGTCCACTACCTGCGCGCCTTCCTCGGGATGCGGGTCTCCGGACTGATCCTGGTCAGCCAGGGCATGAGCGAGCAGGCCGCGAGCGAGATCGAGGCCTGGGACGCGCGCGTGGTGCTGCTGCACGAGCGGCCCGAGGCGATCGACGACGTCGCCGTCGTCACCGACGACATCGGCGGCGCCCAGCTCGCCACCCGGCACCTCCTGGAGCACGGTCACCCGTACGTGGCGTGCCTCGGCGGCGTTCCGAACACCCCGGCCGTCGGCGACCCGGTCGCCGACCACGTCGAGGGCTGGCGGCGCGCCATGCTGGAGGCCGGCCGCTCCACCGAGGGCCGCCTGTTCGAGGCCCCGTACAACCGCTACGACGCCTACCAGGTCGCCCTCAAGCTGCTCGCGGGCCCGGACCGGCCGCCGGCCATCTTCTGCTCCACCGACGACCAGGCCTTCGGCGTCCTGCGCGCCGCCCGCGAGCTCCGCATCGAGGTCCCCACCGAACTCGCCGTCGCCGGCTTCGACGACGTCAAGGAAGCCGCCCTCACCGACCCCCCGCTGACCACCATCTCCTCGGACCGCCCCGCCATGGCCCGTGCCGCCGTCGACCTCGTCCTCGACGACTCCCTCCGCGTCGCGGGCTCCCGCCGGGAGCGCGTGAAGCTCTTCCCGTCGGCCCTGGTGGTGCGCCGCTCCTGCGGCTGCCACGAGTAGCCGCTCCCGGTCCGCCCGCGGGTCTTTATATAGGGCATACAGGGTTCTGTCGGGCTTCTCAGCCGGTCCTCAGGCGGCTCTCATGAACAGCATCGAGAGTGATGGCCATGACGGACTTCCAGGAGCAGCAGCCGCAGCAGCCCTACTACCCACCGAGGCCGCCGTACGAGCCGACGCAGCCGATCACGACGGAACCGGGGACGACGATCTGGCCGTCCGGCGGGCACGTGCCGCCGCCGCCCGTGGAGCCGCCGGTGGCGGTCGCCGCGGCGGCGCCGGGGGCACGGCGGCGCGCCAAGCGCGGGGTCGGACTCATGGCGGCGGTGGCCATCGCGGCGGCCGCGATCGGCGGCGGCGCGGCGACGCTGGTCCAGCAGCTCACGTCCGACGCGCCCGCCACGGCGTCCTCGGCGGTGAACGGCACGAACGTGTCCGCGAGCAGCAAGGGCACGGTCGCCGGGGTCGCCGCGGCCGTCTCCCCCGCCATCGTGGAGATCTCGGCGTCGTCGAACGCGGGCAAGTCCACCGGCTCGGGCGTGATCATCACCTCCGACGGCGAGATCGTCACCAACAACCACGTGATCTCCGGCGCCTCCGCCGTCAGCGTGCAGCTCAGCGACGGGAAGACGTACGAGGCCACCGTCGTCGGCACGGACCCCGACAAGGACCTGGCGCTGATCAAGCTGAACGGCGCGTCGGGCCTGAAGACGGCGACGCTCGGCGACTCGTCCAAGATCAAGGTCGGCGAGGAGGTCGTGGCGATCGGCTCCCCCGAGGGCCTGACCGGGACCGTCACCAGCGGCATCGTCTCCGCCCTCGACCGGGACGTGACGGTCGCCAAGGACGACGGCGGCCAGGACCAGCAGCAGGGCGGGCAGCAGTACGACCCGCGGCAGGGCTGGCCGTTCGAGTTCGGCGGGCAGCAGTTCAACGGCGACACCGGTTCGTCGAAGACGACGTACAAGGCGATCCAGACCGACGCCTCGCTGAACCCGGGGAATTCCGGCGGCGCGCTGATCAATATGAACGGCGAGATCATCGGAATCAATTCGGCCATGTATTCGCCCAGTTCTTCGAGCGGTTCCACCGCCGGAAGCGTCGGCCTCGGATTCGCCATCCCGATCGACACCGTGAAGGCCGATCTCGACAGCCTGCGCGCGGGCGGCGACAACTGACCGGGGAACGGACGGCGTGCGACGCTGATCGCATGACGGGACAGCCCCTGACGGGCCAGCAGAACGAAGCCGAGCGCATCCTCATCGTCGACGACGAGCCCGCGGTGCGGGAGGCCCTGCGCCGCAGCCTCGCCTTCGAGGGGTACGGCACCCAGGTCGCCGTCGACGGCCTCGACGCGCTGGGCCTGATGGAGCCGTACGCCCCCGACCTCGTCGTCCTCGACGTCCAGATGCCCCGCATGGACGGGCTGACCGCGGCCCGCCGCATCAGGGCCGCCGGCTCGACCGTGCCGATCCTCATGCTCACCGCCCGCGACACCGTCGGCGACCGGGTCACCGGCCTCGACGCGGGCGCGGACGACTACCTGGTGAAGCCGTTCGAGCTGGACGAGCTGTTCGCCCGGATCCGGGCGCTGCTCCGGCGCAGCTCGTACGCCTCCGCCGCGTCGCCCGGCCCGTCCGACGCCGACGTGCTGGCCTTCGAGGACCTGCGGATGGACCTGTCGACGCGCGAGGTGACGCGGGGCGGGCGGACCGTGGAGCTGACCCGTACCGAGTTCACGCTCCTGGAGATGTTCCTGGCGCACCCGCGGCAGGTGCTGACCCGCGAGCAGATCCTCAAGGCCGTCTGGGGCTTCGACTTCGAACCCAGTTCCAACTCCCTGGACGTGTACGTGATGTACCTGCGGCGCAAGACCGAGGCCGGCGGCGAGCCGCGCCTCGTCCACACGGTGCGGGGCGTGGGCTACGCGCTGCGCGGAGGAGGCGGGGAGTGACGGATCACCCGACCCGGCGTCCGCGCGCGCTCCACCCCCTGGCGTGGTTCCGCTCGCGGCCCCTGCGGTCGCGCCTCGCGCTGCTGACCGCGCTCGCGGTGGCGCTCGCGGTGGCCGCGGTGTCGCTGGCCTGCTGGTTCGTGACGCGGGCGCAGCTGGAGGCGGAGATGGACTCGTCGCTGCGCAGCACCCGCCTGGACCCGAACGGGGTGCAGAGCCTGCTCGTGCTGTGCCGGCAGGGCACGACGCCGCCGCCGGTGGCGGGCTCGTACACGGTCCAGGTCATCCTCGCCAACGGCAGCGTCTGCACCTCGGGGAAGGCCGCGATCCCGGCCGGTCCCGGCGACCTCGGCGTGGCGCGGGGGCAGCTGGAGTACGCCCTGCACACGGTGCAGGACGACGCCGGGCGGGAGATGCGGGTCTACACCTACCCGCAGGAGGGCCCGATCGGGCTCGCGGTCTCGGTCGCCCGGCCGCTCGCCGAGATCGACAACTCGATGTCCACGCTGCGCTGGGTCCTGCTCCTGGTCTCCGGGATCGGGGTCGTCGGCGCGGGCGCGGCCGGCCTGTGGGTGGCGCGGACCGGTCTGGAGCCGGTGAACCGGCTGACCGAGGCGGTCGAGCACGTGGCCGCGACCGAGGACCTCACGGTCCGCATCCCGGTGGAGGGCGAGGACGAGATCGCCCGCCTGTCGCGCTCCTTCAACGCGATGACGGCGGCGCTCGCGACCTCCCGGGACCGGCAGGCGCAGCTGATCGCCGACGCGGGTCACGAGCTGCGGACGCCGCTGACCTCGCTCCGGACGAACGTCGAGCTCCTGGCGCGCAGCGAGGAGACCGGCCGGGCGATCCCGCCGGACGACCGGCGGGCCCTGATGGCCTCGGTGAAGGCGCAGATGACGGAGCTGGCCGCGCTGATCGGCGACCTCCAGGAGCTGTCCCGCCCCGACACGGTGCGGCCGGGCCCGCTGGAGGTCGTACCGCTGCACGGCATCCTGCGCTCGGCCCTGGACCGGGCGCGGCTGCGCGGTCCTGAGCTGTCGTTCGTCACGGACCTGGCGCCCTGGTACGTGCGGGCGGAGCCGGCGGCGCTCGAAAGGGCCCTGGTCAACGTCCTGGACAACGCGGTGAAGTTCTCGCCGCCGCGGGGCCGGGTCGAGGTGTCCCTGATGCGGGGCGAGCTCACGGTCCGCGACCACGGCCCCGGCATCTCCCCCGACGAGCTCCCGCACGTCTTCGACCGCTTCTGGCGTTCCCCGTCGGCCCGCAGCCTGCCGGGCTCGGGCCTGGGCCTGTCGATCGTGGCGCGGACGGTGCAGCAGGCCGGCGGCACGGTGTCGCTGTCCCCCGCGGAGGGCGGCGGCACCGTGGCGCGGCTGCGGCTCCCGGGGGCGCCGACGCCGCCGCCCGAGCTGTCAGTTGTGCCGGAGGAGGGCCTCGACGAGGCCTGAGCGGGTGTTCGGGAAGTCCATCGGGACGATCCCGAGCCCGGTCCGGCCGGCCATCTCGGCGCTGTCGAGGAAGCCGTGCACCCAGGGGTTGAGCCGGTCGGAGTTCCAGCGGGGCGGGAGGTAGGCGGAGGTGCTGACGAAGTTCACGTAGAGCGGGCCCGGCTGCGCGACGGCGGTGCGGAAGTGGGCCTGGATCTTCGGGTACTTGGCGTCGGGCAGCGCGTTCCAGTCGTCCTGCACGGCGAAGGCCGGGCCGCCCCACCTCAGCCCGGGCAGCCCGCCGTTGTCGGCGAGCAGCACGACCCGGCCGCGGGCCTCGCCGAGGAGGGGGAGCGCGTCCCCGATGCGGAAGAGGGAGCGCCAGCCTCGCCGGTCGAGGTAGTCGTCGAAGACGGCGCGGAAGGTGGCGTCGGACTCCTCCGAGTACTCCTGCTTGACCCGCATGAGGACGGTCTCGGAGGGGTACGCGGCGAGGAAGTCCCGGCAGGCGATGAGCACGTCGCCGAACATCATGTTCTGGTAGGACGCCCCGTGGTGGATCGCGAACGACCCGCCGGTCACCCGGCACCGCACGTCCAGGAAGCGGATGCCGCTGTCCAGTTGCTGGGCGATGGTGGTGTTCTGGCACTCGCTCCAGGCGCCGCCGAACCGGGCCCCCGAGTCGTGCGTCCCGGGGATGCTGAGCCGCCGCAGATCGGTTCCGTCCCCGTGCCCGCCCATCCACGCGCGCGTGTCCGCGGCCGCCGCGGGCGCCGCGCCGACCAGCAGTGCGGCGCCGGCTCCGGCCGCCCCCACGAGAAATCGTCGTCGGTCCATGGCACCGCACTATGACAGGTACGCATCAAAAAGCACAGGCCGGATCACGCCGGAGTACGGCAAGGGGGCGGCGGCCCGCCGAAACGGTCCGCCGCCCCCTCAGGGCCGATCAGGTGCTACGTCACTTCACTTCACTTCACGACCGTGATGCGGTCCGCGGCCGGAACCGGCAGCGGCGCGGCGGCCGAGGAGTTCTTCGCCAGGTAGGCGTTGAAGACGTCGAGGTCCGAGGCGCCGACCAGCTTGTTCGTGCCGGTGGCCAGGGCCGCGAAGCCGTCGCCGCCGCCCGCGAGGAACTCGTTCATCGCGACGCGGTACGTCTTCGACGGGTCGATCGCCTCGCCGTTCAGCTTGATCGTGCCGTCGACGACGCGGTCCGCGCCCGCCTTCGTCATGTCGAGCGTGTACGTGAGGCCCTTCGAGACCTGGAGGATCTTGATGCTGTTCAGGTTCGAGCCGCTGACCTGCTGCTTCAGCGCGGTGATCAGGTTCGCGCCGGACAGGTCGACCACGTTCATCATGTTGGTGAAGGGCTGCACGGTGAACGACTCGCCGTAGGTCACCACGCCGTCGCCCTCGGCGCCGGACGCCTTGAAGACCAGGTCCGAGCGGATGCCGCCCGGGTTCATCAGGGCCAGCTGCGCGCCGCCCTTGTCCGCCGGGGCCAGGCCCTCCAGCTGCGCGTCCGCGATCACGTCGCCGAGCGGCTTCTCGTACGCCGTGGAGCCGCGGCCGTTGATGTCGGCGGCGATGAAGCCCTGCGGGCGGTTCGCGACCGGCGCGGCGATCGTGCGCCAGTCCTCGATCAGCTCCGTGAGGTCCGCGGCCTTCGGCACGTCACGCGAGACGACGTGGTTGGCCGAGGCCACCGCCGTCCGCACGATGTCCTTGGTGGCGCGGTCGTACGTCAGCGTCGTGTCCGTGTACAGCTTGCCGAACGACGACGCCGAGGTCACCAGGCGCGGCTTGCCCGCCGGGTCCGGGATGGAGCACACGTACGCCTGGTGGGTGTGGCCGGTGACCAGCGCGTCGACCTGCGGCGAGACGTTCTTGGCGATGTCGACGATCGCGCCCGAGACGCCCTCGCCGTCACCGTCGCCGTCACCGTCGCAGTTGTAGTTGTACGAGGCCGAGGCCGGCATGCCGCCCTCGTGGACCAGGGCGACGATGGACTTGACGCCCTTGCGCTCCAGGACCTTCGTGTACTTGTTGATCGTCTCGACCTCGTCGCCGAACTTCAGGCCCTTGACGCCCTCCGCGGTGACGACGTTCGGGGTGCCCTCCAGGGTCACGCCGATGAAGCCGATCTTGACGCCGTCCTTCTCCCAGATGAAGTACGGGTCGAGCAGCGGCCGACCCGTCTTCTCCTTCGTCACGTTCGCCGCGAGGTAGGGGAAGTCGGCCCCCTCGAACTCCTCGCCCTCGACGAAGCAGCCGGCGGTCGGGTGACAGCCGCCGTTCTGCATGCGGGTCAGCTCGGCCGCGCCCTCGTCGAACTCGTGGTTGCCCACCGAGGTGACGTCCAGGCCCAGCTCGTTCAGCGCACCGATCGTCGGCTCGTCGTGGAAGAGCCCCGACAGCAGCGGCGACGCGCCGATCATGTCACCGGCCGCCGCCGTGATGGAGTAACGGTTCCCCTCACGGGCCTGGCGCAGGTGCGTCGCCAGGTACTCCACACCGCCCGCGTCGATCTTCTCGGTCGTCCCGTCCGCCTTCGTCCGGGTCACCTGACCCGACGAACCGGCCGGCGGCTCCAGGTTGCCGTGCAGGTCGTTGAAGGACAGCAGCTGGACGTCGACCATCCGGCCCCATCCCTTGCCGTTCGTCCCCTGACCGGTGGCGTACGCGTCCCCCGCCGCCCCGGCCGACGGCATCGCGGCGACGAGCGCCCCGACCGTCGCAAGACCCGCCCCTGCGACCAGAATGCGCCGCGCGGTCCTGTTCTTCCTCGGTGTCGCTGCCATCTCTCCCCTTGTCCCCTTGCCCCGATTCGCGGCCTTGATCTACACCCCGTTGCGCGTGCAGCCTAGAGTCAACGCGCGTAGCGCAACAGGGGGTGGCTGGTTACAAGACAGTTGCCTCTTGCCGACGAGCTGTCGCCGTAGGCTCGGGTCCATGACTTCCGACACGGCGCCGGCCCTCGAACCCGGACGGCAGATCCACACGTATGACGAGCTCACGCCGGAGCAGGTCCAGGACGTTCTGGACCTGCTGGAGGCGGCCGACCACGCCGACGGGCTGCACGCCGTGTCCGAGCAGGGGCGGCTCTATCTGCGCCACGGCAGGCGCGAGGGCGTGACGCACTTCCTGCTCACCGTCGGCTCGCAGCTGTACGGATACGCCCAACTGGAGGAGACCGACCCGATCGAGGCGCCGGCCGCCGAGCTGGTCGTCCACCCGGCGAACCGTGGCCGCGGCCACGGCAGGGCGCTGGGCACGGCGCTGCTCGGCGCCTCCGGCAAGCGGCTGCGCGTCTGGGCGCACGGCGGCAAGTCGGCGGCCCGGCACCTGGCGCAGGTCCTCGGGCTGACGCTCTTCCGGGAGCTGCGCCAGCTGCGGCGGCCGCTGGTGCCGCTCGACATCCCGGAGCCGGTGCTGCCCGAGGGCGTCACCGTCCGCACCTTCACGCCCGGCCGGGACGACGCCGCCTGGCTCGCCGTCAACGCCGCCGCGTTCGCGCACCACCCCGAGCAGGGTTCGCTCACCCAGCGGGACCTGGACGACCGGACGGCCGAGCCGTGGTTCGACCCGAAGGGCTTCTTCCTCGCGGAGAAGGACGGGCAGCTGATCGGCTTCCACTGGACGAAGACCCACGCCGAGGAGCAGCTCGGCGAGGTGTACGTGGTCGGCATCCTGCCGGAGGCGCAGGGCGGTGGCCTCGGCAAGGCGCTCACCGCGATCGGCCTGCGGCATCTGGCGGCCCAGGGGCTGCCCACGGCGATGCTGTACGTGGACGCGGACAACACGGCGGCGGTGCGGGTCTACGAGGGGATCGGCTTCGCCACGCACGAGGTGGACCTGATGTACCGCACGGAGTCGTGAGCGGCCCGTACCGCACGGAGTCGTAAGTCCCTCCGGGAAGGGGGCGGTTGACACCGCCCCCTTCTTTCCACCACCCTTTCACTACTTGATTAGTGAAAGGGTGGTGGAAAGGAACGTGGTCGAGTACCGCATCGACCGGCGCAGTGGCGTCGCCACCTACCTCCAGATCGTCCAGCAGACGAAACAGGCCCTCCGGATGGGCCTCCTGGAACCGGGCGACCGACTGCCCACCGCACGCGAGGTCGTCGAAGCGACGGCCATCAACCCCAACACGGTCCTCAAGGCCTACCGCGAACTCGAACGCGAAGGCCTCGTCGAGGCCCGCCGCGGCCTCGGCACCTTCGTCCGCGCCACCCTCGGCACCGGCCCCGCCGACTCGCCCCTGCGCGGCGAACTCGCCGACTGGGCCCGCCGGGCACGCGCGGCGGGACTGGAACGGGACGACGTGGCCGCGCTCTTCACATCCGTACTGAAGGAACATTTCGAGGGGGACGACGAACGATGACGAAGGACACCGCCCTGGAGGCCGACCTCCTGGGCAAGCGGTACGGGGGGAGAGCGCGCGGCTGGGCCCTGCGGGAGTGCGACTTCGCCCTCCCCGCCGGCCGGATCTGCGCCCTCGTCGGCCCCAACGGCGCCGGCAAGTCCACCCTCCTCGCCCTCGCCGCCGGGCTCCTCCGCCCCACCGAGGGCACGATCAAGGCCCCCGCCCGCGAGGACGTGGCGTACGTCGCCCAGGACAAGCCGCTCCACCCCCGGCTCACCGTCGCCGACACCCTGCGCATGGGCCGCGAGCTCAACCCCGGCCGCTGGGACGAGGCCGCCGCCGGACGGGTGATCGCCGGCGAACTCGACCCGCACGCCCCCGTGCGCGACCTCTCCGGCGGCCAGCGCACCCGCGTCGCCCTCGCCCTCGCCCTCGGCAAGCGCGCCGAACTGCTGCTCCTGGACGAGCCGATGGCCGACCTCGACCCGCTCGCCCGCCACCAGCTGATGGGCCTGCTCATGGCCGACGCCGCCGAACACGGCACCACCGTCGTCATGTCGTCGCACATCCTCACCGAGCTCGAAGGCTCCTGCGACCACCTGATCCTCCTCCACGGCGGCAAGGTCCGCCTCGAAGGAGCCGTCGACGACCTCCTCGCCGCCCACACCCTGCTCACCGGCCCGGTCGCCGACCTCGCCCCGCACACGGTCGTCGAGTCCCGCACCACGGGCCGTCAGCTCACCGCCCTGATCCGCCGCCAAGGCCCCGTCGAAGGCCCCTGGGACACCAGCGAACCCTCCCTCGAAGACCTCCTCCTCGCCCACCTCCGCGCCCCCGAAGGAGCCTCCGCATGAGCACCCTCTCCCTCAAGGGCCCCTACTGGGTGACGGTCCGCCAGTACCGCCGCACCCTGTGGCTCGCCGCCGCCGCGGTCGTCGTGTCGCTGGCGGTGATCGGCGGCCTGCGGCTGTGGGACGCGCAGACCCCCGACCGCTGGGTGCAGGACGGCTACTGGGTGCCCGCCGACGAGAACCGCGGCTACGAGACGCTCCGCCTGGCCGTCGAGCACGCCGGCACGTACCTGCTCCTCCTGCCGCTGCTCGCCGGAGCCTTCGTCGCCGGCCCGCTCGTCGCCCGCGAATTCGAGTCGGGGACGTACAAGCTCTCCCTCACCCAGTCGATCAGCCCGGCGGCCTGGCTCCGCGCCAAGCTCGTCACCGCGACCACCGTCGCCTTCCTCACCCTGCTCGCCCTCCTGGGCGTCTTCCACATCGGCTGGAACCGCGTCTCCGGCAGCTACGGCCTCACCTGGTCCGACCGCGGCCAGTACGAGGCCTCCGGCATCGTCCTCTTCGCGTACGTCCTCGCGGCCGTCGCCGTCGGCGCCCTCATCGGCCAGCTCGTCCGCCGCACCCTCGTCGCCATGGCGGCCACCGGCCTGGTCATGGGCGTCGTCCTCGCCGTCCTGAGCTCGTTGCGCTGGTCCTTCCTCTCCGTGACGACGGTCACCGGCCCGGCCGGCCCCGCCCTCCTGGTCCCGGCGGACGCCTACGTGACGGGATCGGGGCTGCTCACCGCCTCCGGCGCCCGCTTCAACGAGCTGATCTGCTGGGAGGAGGTGGCGGCCACGCCCGGCGCGGACTCCGCCGCCGGCATGTGGGGCAAGCTGGAAGCCCAGTGCCAGGCCCGGCACGGCGTCACCAGCCAGTTCGTCGAGTTCCACCCCTCGTCCCACTTCTGGCCCACCCAGCTCATCGAGGCCGGCATCCTCCTCGCCCTCGCCGCCCTCACCCTCTACGCCGCCTTCCGCGTCCTGCGCGCCCGGCACGCGTAGCGGACACGCGTAGACATCCCGGGGGCGGGGCCCGCACAAGGCCCCGCCCCCGATTCCCGTACGACATGTCGTCGTTACCGGCCATTCAGACGCGCTTGCGACGCTCACGCAATGAAGCGCTCCGTGTCCAGCCTCCCCAAAGGGAGGCTTCCCGGCCCCACGGCCCGCTCCGACGCGCCCGACCACCCCTTTGCGCGGAAGAATGGGCCCATGAGCCAGCAGCCCGCCGAGGTCCCGGTCCAGCCCTCCGCCAAGCAGTCCGCCCCGCCGTCGCTCGGTCCCATAGCCGCGCACCGCCCGCTCGTGGTCAACGCGAGCGCCGTGGAAGAGCTGGACCACGGCCTGGACGCCGATCCCGACACGTACGAGGACGACGGCAGCCTGGGGGACGCGCTCCCCCAGGGACGCTTCCTCGACCGGGAGCGCAGCTGGCTCGCGTTCAACGAGCGGGTGCTCGAACTCGCCGAGGACCCGACGACGCCCCTCCTCGAACGGGCGAACTTCCTGGCGATCTTCGCGTCGAACCTCGACGAGTTCTTCATGGTCCGCGTCGCCGGCCTGAAGCGCCGCATCGCCACCGGCGTCGCCACCCGTTCGGCCTCCGGCCTCCAGCCCCGCGAAGTCCTCGACCTGATCTGGACGCGCTCGCGCGAACTCATGGCCCGGCACGCGGCCTGCTACCAGCAGGACGTGGCCCCGGCCCTGGCCGACGAGGGCATCCACCTGATCCGCTGGCCCGAACTCACCGAGAAGGAGCAGGCACGGCTCTTCACCCTGTTCCGGCAGCAGATCTTCCCCGTGCTCACCCCGCTGGCCGTGGACCCGGCGCACCCCTTCCCGTACATCTCGGGCCTGAGCCTCAACCTCGCCGTGGTCGTCCGCAACCCGGTCAGCGGCCACCGCCACTTCGCGCGCGTGAAGGTGCCGCCGCTGCTGTCCCGCTTCCTGGAGGCCTCGCCGCAGCGGTACGTGCCCCTGGAGGACGTCATCGCGGCGCACCTGGAGGAGCTGTTCCCCGGCATGGAGGTGCTCGCGCACCACATGTTCCGGGTGACGCGGAACGAGGACCTGGAGGTCGAGGAGGACGACGCCGAGAACCTGCTCCAGGCGCTGGAGAAGGAGCTCATGCGGCGCCGCTTCGGGCCGCCGGTGCGCCTGGAGGTCGAGGAGTCCATCGACCCGTACGTCCTCGACCTGCTCGTCCGCGAGCTGAAGATCTCCGACGCCGAGGTCTACCCGCTGCCCGGCCCGCTCGACCTCACCGGACTCTTCGGGATCGCCGGCCAGGACCGGCCCGAGCTCAAGTACCCGAAGTTCGTCGCCGGCACCCACCGGGACCTCGCCGAGGTCGAATCCGCCTCCGCGCCCGACATCTTCGCGGCGCTGCGCGAGCGGGACGTGCTCCTGCACCACCCGTACGACAGCTTCTCCACCTCCGTCCAGGCCTTCCTGGAGCAGGCGGCCGCCGACCCGGACGTCCTCGCGATCAAGCAGACGCTGTACCGCACCTCCGGCGACTCCCCGATAGTCGACGCCCTGATCGACGCCGCCGAGTCCGGCAAGCAGGTCCTCGTCCTCGTCGAGATCAAGGCCCGCTTCGACGAGCAGGCCAACATCAAGTGGGCGCGCAAGCTGGAGGAGGCCGGCTGCCACGTCGTGTACGGCCTCGTCGGCCTGAAGACCCACTGCAAGCTGTCGCTCGTCGTACGCCAGGAAGGCGAACTCCTCCGCCGGTACTCGCACGTCGGCACCGGCAACTACCACCCCAAGACCGCCCGCCTGTACGAGGACCTCGGCCTGCTCACCGCCGACCCGCAGGTCGGCGCGGACCTGTCCGACCTGTTCAACCGGCTCTCCGGCTACTCCCGCCGCGAGACCTACCGGCGCCTCCTCACCGCCCCCAAGTCGCTGCGGGACGGCCTGGTCTCCCGCATCACCAAGGAGATCGCCCACCACCGCGCCGGCCGGCCCGCGTACGTGCGGATCAAGGTCAACTCGATGGTCGACGAGGCCGTCATCGACGCCTGCTACCAGGCCTCCCGGGCCGGCGTCCCCGTCGACATCTGGGTCCGCGGCATCTGCGCCGTACG
Source organism: Streptomyces sp. NPDC056361 (assembly GCF_042262805.1). Taxonomy (NCBI): domain Bacteria; kingdom Bacillati; phylum Actinomycetota; class Actinomycetes; order Kitasatosporales; family Streptomycetaceae; genus Streptomyces; species Streptomyces sp. NPDC056361. Next base: position 23,710 of record NZ_JBHJQI010000065.1, on the reverse strand, counting down.
GCCCGGCGTCACGGGCCTCTCGGAGAACATCCGGGTCCGCTCGATCCTCGGCCGCTTCCTGGAGCACTCCCGGGTCTTCGCCTTCGGCAACGGCGGCGAACCCGAGGTCTGGTTCGGCAGCGCCGACATGATGCACCGCAACCTGGACCGCCGCATCGAGGCGCTCGTCCGGGTCACCGACCCGGCCCACCGGGCCGCACTCACCCGGCTCCTGGAGACCGGGATGTCCGACACCACCTCCTCCTGGCACCTCGGCCCCGACGGGAACTGGACGCGCCACGCGACCGACCCCGAGGGCCGCCCCCTGCGGCACGTCCAGGAGATGCTCATCGACGCGCGGAGGCGCCGGCGTGCACAACCCTGACCACTCGGCGGACATCACGGCGGGCGAGGTCCTCGCTCCCTACCTGCACGCGCGGGCCGCGGACTTCCTCCGCGGCCTGCGCCTGCACCACGAGAGCGGCTCCGACACCGCCGGAGCAGAGGAGGCGGCCCGCACCCTCCGCGGTGCCGCCCGCCGCATCAGCGGCACCCTCCACACCTTCCGTCCCCTCCTCGACCCCACCTGGGCCGATCAGCTCCGCACCGAACTCGCCTGGCTCTCCGGCACCCTCGCCCTCGAACACGCCTGCACCTCCCGCCTCGTCCGCCTCGTCGACGCCCTCTCCCGCCTGTCGAACGGAACGGGCGGCGGGGGGCACGGAACGGCCCCGACGACCAGGACGGGCCCGGGCGGTACGGCTTCGGGCGCGGCCGGCACGGGGAACTCCGCCGGTACGGCCACGGGCGACGCGCCCGGCACCCGAGTCGGCGCATCCGGCACCGAGAGCGGCACGCCCGGCACCCAGCCCGACGCGTCCGGCTCCCAGGTCGGCGCGCCCGGCAGCCAGAACGGCGCGTCCGGCTCCCCGGGTGGCCGGTCGGCCGTGCCCGCCGCCCGCGGGAGCGAGGCGCACGGGCTCTCCGTGGGTGCCGCCCGCGCCGGCGCCCTGCTGGACCGGCAGCTGACCCTGGCCCGTACGCGCGCCCACTCGGCCGCCCTGCAGGCGCTGGGCTCCGCACGGTTCCACGCCGTCGCCGACGCCCTCGCGCTGCTCGCCTCCGAGGTGCCCCTCGGACCGTTGGGCGCGGCACCCGCCGTCGAGATCCTGGACGGCCCCGCCGAGGTCGCGGAACGGCGCCTCTTCGACGCGGTGGCGGCGCTGCCCCTGACCCGGGCGGCCCACCCGTACAACGCCGAGGCGCTCGGTCTCGGCGCCGGGGAGACGCAGGACGCGCCCTGGCACCAGACCCGGCTCCTGCTGCGCCTGCACCGGTACGCCACCGAGGCCCTGCACACCGGCGGCGAACCCGACTCCGCCCTGTACGAGGCCGCCCGCGCCCTCGACCGGCACCGCGACGCCGCCGAAGCGGCCACCGCCGCCGCCACGGCGGCCCGCACCCCCCGGATCGCTCCGGCCACCGCGTACGCCCTCGGCGTCCTCCACGCCGACCAGCGCCACGAGGTCGAAGCCGCCCGCTTCGCCTTCCAGCACGCCTGGCGCCGCACCACCGCACCCGTCCCATGACCACCGCCCCCGACCCCCCGCCCGTCCTCGCCGCGGGCTGCGTCCTCTGGCGCCCGGCCCCATCCGGCCACGGCATCGAGATCGCCCTCGTCCACCGGCCCAAGTACGACGACTGGTCCCACCCGAAGGGCAAGCGCAAGCGCGGCGAATCGGCGCGGGCCTGCGCCCTCCGCGAGGTCCTCGAGGAGACCGGCCGGCACTGCGAGCTCGGCCCCCGCCTCCCCACGGCCCACTACACGGTCGCCGGCCGCCCCAAGCACGTCATCTACTGGTCCGCCCGCGCCCTCTCCGGCACCTTCACCCCCAACCCCGAGGTCGACGTCCTCCTCTGGCTCCCCCCGCCCGCCGCCCGCCTCCGCCTCACCCAACCCCGCGACCGCGCCCTCCTGGACGCCGCCCTCACCACCCCCCACCCCTGACGGGCCGCGCGAGCCCGTGGCGCCGCCGCCCGGTCGAGGGCCCCGCACCCGGGCTTACGGCACGGTTCACTTCCCGTTCACTCTCCCCCGTCGACCGCTTCACCTGTTCTGCCTAATTTCGGGCTTACACGGTGCACGAAGCAGTACGCCGCACCGATCAACCGACACACGCCGCCGTAGAACGTTCGGGACACACGGTCCGCGACAGGGCGGCTTCTGGAAGGAACACCCGAAAGTGAAGCTTTCGCGCAAGAACGGGCTTCGCGCCTCCGCGATCGGTGCCCTCGTCGTCTCCGGTGCGCTCGTCCTCTCGGCGTGTGGTTCGGACAACAACTCGGACGCGCCCACGAAGGACGGCTCCTCCAAGACCACCGCGGCCGCGTCGAACATCGCCTGTGACGGCGCCAAGGGCCAGCTCCTGGCCGCCGGATCCAGCGCGCAGAAGAACGCCATGGACCTGTGGGTCAAGAACTTCCAGGCCGCGTGCTCGGGCGTCGAGGTCAACTACCAGGCGATCGGTTCCGGCGGCGGCATCACCAAGTTCAACCAGGGCCAGGTCACCTTCGCGGGTTCCGACTCCGCCCTGAAGGACGAAGAGGTCGCCGAGTCGCAGAAGATCTGCAAGGGCGGCAAGGGCATCAACCTTCCGATGGTCGGCGGCCCCATCGCCATCGGCTACAAGCTGGAAGGCGTGGACAACCTCGTCCTGGACGCCCCCACCCTCGCCAAGATCTTCGACACGAAGATCACCAAGTGGAACGACCCGGCGATCGCCAAGCTGAACCCGGGCGCGAAGCTTCCCGACACCACCATCCAGGCCTTCCACCGCTCGGACGAGTCGGGCACCACCCAGAACCTGGGCAAGTACCTGTCGGCCACCGCGAAGGCGGACTGGAAGTACGACCCGAAGACCAAGTCGTGGCCCGCCCCGGGTGGCCAGGCCGCCAACGGCTCCTCCGGTGTCGCCACCGCGGTCAAGGACGCCGAGGGCTCCATCGGCTACTTCGAGCTCTCGTACGCCACGGCGAACAAGATCTCCACGGTCAGCATCAACACGGGTGCCGCCGCTCCGGTCGCCGCGACCACGGAGAACGCCTCGAAGGCCATCGCCGCCGCCAAGGTCAAGGGCACCGGCAGCGACCTGGCCCTCTCCCTCGACTACACGACCAAGGCCGACGGCGCGTACCCGCTCACCCTGGTCACGTACGAGATCGCCTGCGACAAGGGCAACAAGCCGGAGACCCTGGCGACCCTGAAGGCGTTCCTCACCTACACGTCCGGCGAGGAGGGCCAGAAGGTCCTCTCCGAGGCCGGCTACGCCCCGCTCCCGGCCGAGATCGCGGCCAAGGTCCGCGCGATCGTCCCCACCCTGTCCTGACCCCCGGCCGGGTCCGGCCCCCCTCGTCCCGAAGGCTCACGCCCGAAGGACCGGAGCGGGGGGCCGGCCCGGCATCCGGTGCACCGCCGCCAGGAGCCCGCACAAGCCGTACGGGCGCCGCAGACCGGAGAAGCAGATGGCTACCAGCACACCAGACATACAGAGGAGCCGACGCGCCAAGAACGCGTCCCGCCCCGGGGACCGCATCTTCAGCGGCCTGTCCCGAGGTTCCGGCATCACCCTCCTCGTGATCATGGCCGCGATCGCGGTCTTCCTCACCTACCGCGCCGTCCTCGCCATCTCGAAGGACAGCACGAACTTCTTCACCACCTTCGAGTGGAACCCGGCCGCGAACCCGCCGGTCTTCGGCATCGCCGTCCTCGCGTTCGGCACGGTCGTCTCGTCGGTCATCGCGATGCTCATCGCCGTGCCCGTCGCGATCGGGATCGCCCTCTTCATCTCGCACTACGCCCCGCGCAAGCTGGCCAAGCCGCTCGCGTACGTCGTCGACCTGCTCGCCGCCGTGCCCAGCATCATCTACGGCCTGTGGGGCGCGATCTTCCTGGTCCCGTACCTGGACGGCCTGAACCAGTGGCTCGACCAGTACATGGGCTGGACGTACATCTTCGACAAGTCCAGTGACGGCGTCGCCCGCAACCTCTTCACCGTGGGCATCCTGCTGGCGATCATGATCCTTCCGATCATCACCAACGTCACCCGCGAGGTCTTCCTCCAGGTCCCCCGGATGCACGAGGAAGCCGCCCTCGCCCTCGGCGCCACGCGCTGGGAGGTCATCCGCATGTCGGTGCTGCCCTTCGGCCGCTCCGGCATCATCTCCGCCTCCATGCTGGGCCTCGGCCGCGCGCTCGGCGAGACCATGGCCGTCGCCGTGGTCCTCTCCCCCAGCTTCCTCATCTCGGGCCACCTGCTCGACCCGGGCGGCGGCACGTTCGCGCAGAACATCGCCGCCAAGTTCAACGAGGCCAACGAGTTCGGCCGGGACGCCCTCATCGCGTCCGGTCTCGTCCTCTTCGCCATCACCCTGCTGGTCAACGGCGCCGCCCGCTGGATCATCGGCCGCCGCAAGGAGTACTCGGGGGCCGCGGCATGAGCCACGCCATACAGGAACGTCCGGTCCAGGCGGCCCCGCGCCGGCCTCTCTCCCACGCCCGGCTCCCCCGCTGGACCCCGGCCGCCATCGCCGTCGGCTCGATCGCCGGAGGCATCGGCATCGGCCTCGGCGCCGGCTGGCACAGCAAGGTCCAGTGGGGCCTGATCGCCGCGCTGCTCTTCGTCCTCCTCACCTTCGGCGTGACCACCAAGGTCGAGGGCAGCCGCCAGGCCAAGGACCGTGTCGCCACCAGCCTGATCTGGGTCTCGTTCGTCCTCGCCGTCGTCCCGCTGCTCTCCCTCGCGTGGGTCACGATCAGCAAGGGCATGGACGTCCTCGACGGCTACTTCCTGAGCCACTCGATGAACGGCGTCCTCGACGCCGAGGCCGGCGGCGGCGTCTACCACGCGCTGCTCGGCACCATCGAGCAGGTCGGCATCGCGACCCTGATCGCCGCGCCGATCGGCCTGCTGACCGCGGTCTACCTCGTCGAGTACGGGGGCGGGAAGCTCGCCCAGGCCGTCACCTTCTTCGTCGACGTCATGACGGGCATCCCGTCGATCGTCGCCGGCCTCTTCATCCTGGCCACCTGGAACCTGATGCTGGGATTCGGTCCCTCCGGTTTCGCCGGCGCGATGGCCCTCGCCATCCTGATGATGCCGGTCGTGGTCCGCTCCACCGAGGAGATGCTCAAGCTCGTCCCGAACGAGCTCCGCGAGGCCTCCCTCGCCCTCGGCATCCCCAAGTGGCGCACCATCCTGAAGGTGGTCCTGCCCACCGCGATCGGCGGCATCACCACGGGCGTCATGCTCGCGGTCGCCCGCATCACCGGTGAGACGGCTCCGATCCTGCTCCTCGTGTTCGGTACGAAGCTCATCAACCCGAACCCCTTCGAAGGCGCCCAGTCCTCCCTGCCGCTCTACGTGTACGAGCAGTACGCGGTCGGCACCGACGCCGCCGTGGCCCGCGCCTGGGCCGCCGCGCTCGTCCTGATCGCCTTCGTCATGATCCTCAACCTGGTGGCCCGCGGCATCGCCCGCTGGAAGGCCCCGAAGACCGGCCGCTGACCGCGGCAATAGGAAGTGATTCACATGGCCAAGCGCATCGACGTCAGCGGCCTCTCCGCCTACTACGGCGCCCACAAGGCGATCGACGACATCTCGATGACCGTCGAGCCCCGCTCCGTGACGGCCTTCATCGGCCCGTCCGGCTGCGGCAAGTCCACCTTCCTGCGCACCCTGAACCGCATGCACGAGGTCACCCCCGGTGGCCGCGTCGAGGGCAAGGTGATGCTGGACGACGAGAACCTGTACGGGACGAACGTCGACCCGGTCGCCGTCCGCCGCACGGTCGGCATGGTCTTCCAGCGCCCCAACCCCTTCCCCACCATGTCGATCTTCGACAACGTGGCGGCGGGCCTGCGGCTCAACGGCAGCTACAAGAAGTCCCAGCTGAACGACATCGTCGAGCGGTCCCTCAAGGGCGCCAACCTCTGGAACGAGGTGAAGGACCGCCTGAACAAGCCGGGCTCCGGCCTCTCCGGCGGTCAGCAGCAGCGTCTGTGCATCGCCCGCGCCATCGCCGTCGAGCCGGACGTCCTGCTCATGGACGAGCCCTGCTCCGCCCTCGACCCGATCTCCACCCTCGCCATCGAGGACCTGATCGGCGAGCTGAAGGAGCGCTTCACGATCGTCATCGTGACGCACAACATGCAGCAGGCCGCCCGCGTCTCGGACCGCACCGCCTTCTTCAACCTGGCGGCGGTCGGCCAGCCCGGCAAGCTGATCGAGCTGGACGACACCGAGCGCATCTTCTCCAACCCGAGCGTCCAGGCGACCGAGGACTACATCTCCGGCCGCTTCGGATAAACACGTCTGCGGTGCTGCATGGCGGTGCCACCGCATGACGAAGGGCCCGGCTCCCCACAAGGGAAGCCGGGCCCGACCATTTCCCGCACCCTGCCGTCAGCCGAAGAACAGCCGCACCACGTAGTAGCTCGCCGCGGCGACCAGCGCCGCGGCCGGCATGGTGATGAACCAGCCCAGGATGATGTTCTTGGCGACGCCCCAGCGCACCGCGTTGACGCGCTTCGTGGCGCCGACGCCCATGATCGCGGAGGTGATGACGTGGGTCGTCGAGATCGGCGCGTGGAAGAGGAACGCCGAGCCGAACATGATCGACGCGCCGGTGGTCTCCGCCGCGAAGCCCTGCGGCGGGTCCAGCTCGATGATCTTGCGGCCGAGCGTCCGCATGATGCGCCAGCCACCCGCGTACGTACCGAGCGAGAGCATCACGGCACAGGCGATCTTCACCCACACCGGGATGTCGTCGCCGGCCTGCTGCACATCGGCGATGACCAGCGCCATCACCACGATGCCCATGGTCTTCTGCGCGTCCTGCAGACCGTGGCCGAGGGCCATGCCGGCCGCCGACACCGTCTGCGCGATGCGGAAGCCGCGCTTGGCCTTGTGCGGGTTGGACTTGCGGAACATCCACAGGATCACGCACATGACCAGGTAACCGACGACGAGGCCGACCACCGGGGAGATGAACATCGGGATGACGACCTTGTCGAGGACGCCTCCCCAGATCACCTCGGTGCCACCGGCCAGCGCCGCGCCCACCATGCCGCCGAAGAGGGCGTGCGAGGAGGAGGACGGCAGGCCGAAGTACCAGGTGACGAGGTTCCAGATGATCGCGCCGACGAGCGCGGCGAAGAGGATGCCCATCCCCTTGTCGCCGGTCGGGGTCTCGATGAGCCCCTCGCTGACGGTCTTGGCGACCCCGCTGCCCATGAAGGCACCGGCGAGGTTCATGACCGCCGCCATCGCGAGCGCGGCCCGGGGGGTCAGCGCCCGGGTCGACACCGAGGTGGCGATGGCGTTGGCGGAGTCGTGGAAGCCGTTCGTATACGTGAAGCCGAGCGCGACACCGATGGTCACGATCAGGGCGAAGGTGTCCACGAAGCTCAGGACTCCTTGACCGCGATGGTCTCCACCGTGTTGGCCACGTGCTCGAACGCGTCGGCCGCCTCTTCCAGCACGTCGACGACCTGCTTCAGCTTCAGCACCTCGATGGCGTCGTACTTGCCGTTGAAGAGGTGGGCGAGCAGCTTGCGGTGGATCTGGTCGGCCTGGTTCTCCAGCCGGTTGACCTCGATCCAGTACTCCGTGAGGTTGTCCATCGTCCGCAGGTTCGGCATCGCCTCGGCGGTCAGCTCGGCCGCGCGGGCCAGGACCTCGATCTGCTGCTCGACACCCTTGGGGAGCTCTTCGATGTTGTAGAGGACGACCAGGTCGACGGCCTCTTCCATGAAGTCCATGATGTCGTCGAGGGACGACGCGAGGGAGTAGATGTCCTCACGGTCGAACGGCGTGATGAAAGAGGAGTTCAGCTGGTGGAAGATCGCGTGGGTGGCGTCGTCGCCGGCGTGCTCCGCTGCCCGCATCCGCTCCGCGATCTCGGCCCGGGCGGAAGGCTCCGCTCCGAGCAGTTCCATCAGGAGCTTGGAGCCCGTGACGATGTTGTCCGCGGACGCGGCGAACATGTCGTAGAAGCTCGTCTCCCTGGGGGTCAGACGAAATCGCACGTGAGGTCCTCGGGGTGCTGGGTTTCGGTCAGGCTGATGCTAGGCGCATCATCCGGCCACGGCTAACCGGCGTCCTCTCAGTGTCGCCCATCAGGCACAGTGAACTGCACGTGCCCCCGCCCGGAACGGCGGGGATCGGTACCATATACCCACGAGGGGTATACACCCCCTTTCTGGACAACGGGAGGACGCGATGACGACCACCGAGACGGACCAGGTCACCCCCGACACCGTCGAGACGGTCGAACCGGCCGACCACGGGCACGGCGTGCACGGATACCACAAGCAGAAGGACGAGCACCTCAAGCGGCTCCGCCGGATCGAGGGCCAGATCCGCGGCCTCCAGCGGATGGTCGACGAGGACGTCTACTGCATCGACATACTCACGCAGGTGTCGGCGTCGACGAAGGCGCTCCAGTCCTTCGCGCTCCAGCTCCTCGAGGAGCACCTGCGGCACTGCGTCGCGGACGCGGCGGCCTCCGGCTCGGGCATCGACGAGAAGGTCGAGGAGGCCACGAAGGCCATCGCCCGCATGCTCCGCACCTGACCCGGCCGGCGCACGGGCCGCAATCGGCCCGGCCGGCGCGGGTGCCGCAGCCGACCCGGTCGCCCCGAGGGCCGCACCCGCCCTGGTCGCCCCGAGGGCCGCACCCGCTCCGACCGGCGCAGGTGCCATGCCCGACCCGACCGGCCCGGGTGCCGTGCCCACCCCGACCGGCGCGGGCACCGCGGGGCCGTACCCCAGGGGGATCCCGTACGGCCCGGCCGCCGGATTCCCTCTGTACGGCCCGGTCGTCACAGGTCCCGCGCGGCCCGCTCGGCCGCCACGCGCAGGACCTCGTCGATCCGGTCGGCGCTGAGCCGCTCCCCGTCGGCGGCGGCCGACGCCGCGATGATCAGGTCGCCGCACAGTTCGATCTCGGCGAGGGCGACGCAGTCCGGGTCTGCGGGCACGGTTGCTGTACCGGGCGGGGCCACGCGCATCCACCTCTTCCTGCCGGCGTCGGTCTCCCAGCGGTCTCCCAGCGTAGGGACGGGGCGACGCACCGCGCATGACACGTCCGGACCATTTGCCGATGGTCCGCACCATCACCCGGCCAGGTCAGGCCTCGATCTTCCCGGCGTAGATGTGCCGCCGGTCCGGCAGCGTCACTTCGACGGGCGCCCCGAACCCGTACAGCAGCGTCGTCGACGCGACGGCGACCGTGCGGCCCTGGTTGCTGAAGCTGAACTGGTGGCGCACCTTCCGCAACCGCCCCTCCCGGTCCAGGTAGGCGTCGAACGGCACCGTGTCCTTGGCGAACCCTTTCGCCGCCGCGGCGAGCGCCCCGCGCAGCTGCGGCGAGGCCGCCCGGGCCGCGTGGGCGATGTCGGCGACGCCCCGATAGTGGCCGACTTTCACCCCCGCCAGTTCGACCTCGCCGAGGTACGTGACCTCCAGGGCGCCCCGCAGCAGCTCGGCCGCCGCGCCGGGGTCGGTGGCGCCGCCGGTGACGAGGTTCCCGTCGTCGAGGGTGGTGGTGTCGACGCGGACCCACTTGTCGGCGGGCACGCCGGCGCCCCGGTTCTTCATGTAGAGCGCGCCGGGGGTGAGGAGCTCGGTGATCGGCCGGTGCTCGCTCGCGCCGGCCGCGTCCTTCGGCAGCACCACCTGGAGCCGGCCGGTGCGGCGCCGGAAGTCGTAGCCGCCCTCGCCCCGGATGGTGACCCGGGTGCCGCCGGACGCCATCTCCATCGAGGTGCTCGCCTTCGAGGTGCCGGCCCGCACCAGCCCGTCGGCCGCGTTCCGCACGGTGAGGACGGGGTCGCCCACGGGCTTGGGGTCCTCGGGGGCCGTGCACCCGGAGACCGCCGCGGCTCCGGTGAGGGAGCCGACCAGGACGGCGGTGACGGCGAACGCCCCGCTCCTCCGGCCCCGCGGACTCCCGTACGGCTGCACCACCATGTCCTGCCAACCCCCAACGCCTCACCGCTGTTTGCCCGGGACCCGCCCGCCCCCGGCCCCGCGGGCCAGGGGGACACCCGATCCCCATAACGACGGTCGGGGCGTGCCGTCACGCGCAGTACGGTGGAGGTGTGCACGCGCAGGCATCGGCCCACACCACCACGACGACGGAGCGCGGCTCGTTCGCGCTGGCACGCTGCAGCTGCGGCTGGACGGGCCCGGCCCGCAGATCTCGGGACCGCGCCCGCACCGACGCCGCGGAACACGCCCGTACGAACGACTAGAGCCCGGCCCGGACGCGTCCGGATCGGGCTCTCGTGGGGGGCTCAGGCCGCGAGGTCGTTCTGGTCGGTGCCGCCGGCGGCCGGGCCGCCGAGCCGGGGCTCGGGGATGCCGAACGTCTCGGGGCGGCGCGCGCCGCCGGCCCGCCGGGATCGGACGAGCCGGGCGCCGGTGGCGGAGCGGGCGACCGCGGAGACGACCGGGGTCAGCAGGGCCAGCGCCGGCGGGGCGAGGAGCAGGGCCACGGCCGTGCCGAGGGCGAAGCCGCCGATGACGTCGGTCGGGTAGTGGACGCCCATGTAGACCCGGGCGAAGCCCTCGGCGAGGGCGAGGGCGATGGCGGCGAGGCCGAAGCCCCGGTGGGCGACGAAGAGGCCGACGGCGAGGGCCATCGCCAGGGTGGCGTGGTCGCTGACGAACGAGAAGTCCGTCTTCCCGTCCACCAGGACCTCCAGGCCCTGGTGGTCCTTGAAGGGTCTGGGGCGCTCGACGAAGCCGCGGATGGGGATGTTGACGAGGAGGGCGACGCCGGCGGCCAGCGGGGCCCAGACCAGCGCGGTGACGGCCGCGACGGAGTCGGTGGGGGTGCCGCGCCGGCGGACGCTCCACCAGCACCACAGCACCACGAGGACCATCCCGAGCACGATCCCGTACTCGCCGACGAATTCCATGACGCGGTCGAACCACGGCGGAGCGGCCTTGGCCAGTCCGTTGATGTCGTAGAGCAGGCTGACATCGGGGTTCGAACCGTCCGATGCGAGTACAGCCATCTGCTGCGGCCCCTTGCTCTCGTGTCTGTCGTCCAACCCCCGTGGTCAGAGTGGTCGGATCGGGGAACGAACCGCCTGAGGCGTACGTTCCGCTCGCTCCGGTGGATCATGAGGACGTTACCTAAGAGAGACGGTTCTCCGCAGCTCAGGGCCAGTGCATGACGGAGAGTTCCGGCCATGCCCCATACGCCCGAAGGAGCCCGGAAGCCGCCCGGCGGCCCCTCTGACCCCGTTACGTCTGGGGAAGATGGGTCGGCAGCGCCGCCGCGCCCTCCGCGGTGACCCGGGTGGCGCCGAAGTAGTCCGGGGTGTCGATCCGGTCGAAGCGGATCACCGCCCCGGTGCGCGGCGCGTCGATCATGTACCCGCCGCCGACGTAGATGCCGACGTGCCGGATGGCCCGCGAGTTGGTCAGGTCGTCCGAGAAGAAGACCAGGTCCCCCGGGAGCAGTTCCTCCCGCGAGGGGTGCGGACCGGCGTTGTACTGGTCGTTGGCGACGCGCGGCAGCCGGATCCCGACGCTCTCGTACGCGGCCTGGGTGAGCCCGGAGCAGTCGAACCGCCCGTTCTGCGCGGCCGTGCCCGTACCGCCCCACAGGTACGGCGTGCCGAGCTTCCCCTGCGCGTAGTGGATCGCCCCCGCGGCCAGCCGGGACGGATCGACCCGCCCGACGGGCCGGGCGAAGCTCTTCTCCAGGGACCGGATGATCCGCACGTAGTTCCGGGTCTCGCTGATCGGCGGCACCCCGCCGTGCTTGATGACCCGGTACGCGCCCGCGTTGTACGCGGCCAGCATGTTGTTCGCCGGGTCCCCCGGCACGTCCTTCACGTAGCCGGCGAGTTCGCAGTCGTACGAGGCCGCCGACGGGATCGCGTCCTTCGGGTCCCAGATGTCCCGGTCCCCGTCCCCGTCCCCGTCGACGCCGTGGCCGGCCCAGGTGCCGGGGATGAACTGCGCGATGCCCCGGGCGTCGGCGGAGGACACGGCCCGCGGGTTCCAGCCGCTCTCCTGGTAGAGCTGCGCGGCGAGCAGGGCCGGGTTGATGGCCGGGCAGAGATTGCCCCAGCGCTGCACGAGCCCCTGGTAGAGCGCGGGCACGGACCCCTTGGCCAGCGCCACGGTGCCGTTCGCCGAACTGCCCGCCCCACCGGCGATGCCTGCCGCCGCCGAGTACGTACCGACGACGAGCAGTACGAGGAAACCGAGGCAGACGCCGAGGCTCCCGCCGGCGACCAGCCACGCCTTGCCAGCCCTACGCACCGTCAACCACCCCTCGGTTCATGGCAGTACGCCCCGGCAGCCCAGTCTAGGCGGCGAGGGCCCTCCTGGGGACGTTGCGCGACACCCCGGTCACGCGCCGAACGCGTTCGACCGCCGCGGCCCACTGGAACGAACGCTCTAACCACCTCGCCGCGGCACGACCTACCCTCGCCCCCATGCAGACCAGCAGCACCCGCGACCGCATCGTCGTCGCCGCCTCGCGCCTGATCCGGCGTCAGGGCTACACCGGCACCGGCGTCAAGCAGATCGCGAAGGAGGCGGACGCCACCCTCGGCTCCGTCTACCACTTCTTCCCCGGCGGGAAGGAAGCCGTCGCCGTCGCGGCCCTCGCCCACGGCCGCGAGTCCTTCGCCGCCCTCCTGCGCTCGGCCCTCGACGGCGAGGACGACCCCGCCGCCGCCGTCGACGCCTGCGCCCGCCTGCTGGCCCGCGAACTCCGCGCCTCCGACTGGACCGACGGCTGCCCCGTCACCGCCGCCGCCCTGGAGACCCTCGGCTCCGTCAACCCCATCCAACGGGCCTGCGCCGACGCCCTCTACTCCTGGCGCAACCTCGTCGCCGACAAACTCCTCGACTGCGGACTCCCCGACCCCGAGGCCCGCGACCTCGCCGCCACCGTCGTCCACACCCTCGAAGGCGCCCAGGCCACCGCCCAGGCCACCCGCACCGAGGAACCCCTGCTCCTGGCGGGCCGTCACCTCTCCCGGCTGGTCGCCTCCTACACCTGACGCCGCCCCAAGAGTGCAACAACGACAATCATTGCCCGGAGTCACCCTCCGTGATACACAGAGTGACCATACGCTTCTTCGCATGAGAAACCGGCCACACCACCGCAGGTCAAGACGGTCAGATCGGTCAAGTGTGCGGGGATCGGGTAAAGAGAGCCGCCAAGCCGTCACACGTGAGCGGTTTCATCAGCGAAGATAGGGCGATGACCCATGCCGTCCGGCAGGGGCAGATAACTACCCAACAGGGGCGGTGAGTTACATGTACCTGGCGGCCGAAAAGGGCGACATCACCACCATCATCGGTGGAATCGCCCCGAACTGGGGACCTTTCGGGAGCCTGGGCAACGAGGCCAAGGTGATGATCGAGGTCGTGATGGCCGTGGCCATCCTGCTCTGCCTCGGCATCGCCATCTGGGGAGCGGCCAAGCAGCGCATCGGCGCGACCGCACTCCGCGACACGTTCAGCGCGGAACAGGGCAAGGGCCTCATCGTCGCCGGCCTCACCGGCGTCTTCATCATCGGATCACTCGGCACGCTGTTCACCATCGTGTACGGGATGGCCGTCTGATCTCCCGTCGGACCCCATCCATCCGAGGCCACCTGATGTCGCGTTCCCCGATGCCCAGTCATGTTGCAGCACTGCCGTACCCGCGAACGAACGAGGGGGCGTACCCGGCATGAGTCCCGGCGACGAGCACGACAGCTTCGGCGGCGTGGGCGGCTCGGGCCAGACCCGGACCCGCCTGCCCGAGGGCAACAGCGGCGACGTCTACGGCGGCGCCCGCCGCCCCGTCCGCAGCTCCCGCTCCCTCATCACGGTCGTGGGCGTGGTGGTCGTCCTCGTCGCCGCCATCGCCTTCGCCAACCGCGGCGGCGGCGCCCCCGCCGACGCCGCCGACCCCCGCTCCCACACCCCCGCCGACACCGCCCCCACCTCCGCCACCGGCACCCGCCCCGTCACCGGCCGAACCGGCCCCATCCCCACCGGCTACGCCCACGACGACCAGGGCGCCCAAAGCGCGGCGACGAACTACGCGGTGGCGCTGGGGTCGGTCGAGATGTTCCAGGACGGCCCGCGCGAGGACATCGTGCGCGCCATCCACGACCCCGCCGTCGTCGACGACCTGCTGAAGCGCCTCGACGCCTCCTACTCGTCCAGCCTCATGACCGGCATCGGACTCGACGAGAACGGCACCGCCCCCTCCGGCATGACCTTCGTGTCCCGCACCATCCCGGTCGGCGCCAAGGTCCTCGACTACAAGGAGACCTCGGCGACGGTCGAGGTCTGGTGCATCGGACTGGGCGGACTGGCCGGCGCGGGCTCGACCAAGCCCGTCACCTCCACCTGGTTCACCATCACGGAAAAGCTCAAATGGGTCGGGGGAGACTGGCGCGTGGAGTCCACGAGCCAGCGCGAGGGACCCACACCGGTCAACGGTGACAACCGGGCCTCGACCGCCGACGAGATCGCCAAGGCAGTCGAGGGATACGGAGGGTTCACCTATGCCCGTTAGCCGAAGTCTGGCAGCGCGCAAGTCGACCGCGGCCATCGCCGCCTTCCTCGGTGCGCCCTTCCTGTTCGCCCCGACCGCCCAGGCGGCCCCCACGCCCACCCCGTCGCCGAGCACCGGCACGGGCAACCCGGACTGCGCCCTCCTGACGGGACAGGCCAGACAGCTCTGCGAGATGAGCCAGTCCGGCGGCGGAACCGGCTCCTCCCCCGTGACCGACCCCACCACTGCGGTCGACCCGCTCTCCTCGCTCGCCCGCGGCTGCGCCGAAGCCGCTGTCGCCACCATCGACTTCCTCTCGAAGGCGGTGAAGGAAACCGCCGACGTCGACTTCACCAACATGCAGTTCCTCGGCCGCTACGCCATCGTCTTCGCCGCCGCGACCTTCCTCACACTGCTCCTGTGGCTGCTCGCCGTGGCGAAGCGGGCCGTGCGGGGCGTGCCGCTGACCGTCGCGCTGTCGGAGGCGATCGGGTTCCTGTGGCTGACGGTCCTCGCCTCGGCGTTCACCCCGCTGATCCTGTACACGGTGGTGAACGCCACCGACGCGGTCACGGAGGTCATCGCGTCCGGCACGGGCCAGCAGACCGACGTGTTCTTCGGCAGCTTCAAGCAGGCCCTGCAGAAGGGCGACAGCATCGGCGGCGGCCCGATCATGCTGATCATCGTGTCGCTGGTGACCGTCCTCGCCGCCGGCGTGCTGTACCTGGAGCTGTTCCTCCGCGCCGTGATGCTGTACGTCGGCGCGCTCCTCGGCGTCGTCGTGTACTCGGGCCTCGTCGACAAGAACATGTG
The DNA here is from genome assembly GCF_042262805.1 of Streptomyces sp. NPDC056361. NCBI lineage: Bacteria > Bacillati > Actinomycetota > Actinomycetes > Kitasatosporales > Streptomycetaceae > Streptomyces > Streptomyces sp. NPDC056361. The sequence continues at coordinate 8,332 of NZ_JBHJQI010000065.1, read as the reverse complement.
GGGCCACGTCCGCCGCTGGGCGGGCATCATGATCGCGGTGATCCTGGTCAAGCCGATCATCGTGATCGTCCTCGGTCTGGCCGGGGCGCTCTCCTCCGGCACCGGCCCCGACTCGTTCTCCGCCGTCGTCTCCGGCCTGGCGATCATCCTGCTCGCCATCTTCGCCTCCGCGATGATCTACCGTTTCGTCCCCGGTTTCGGCGACGAGATCGCCGCGTCCCGCAACAACCGCCTCCACCGCGCGGGCGAGAACGCGGCCGCCGCCGTCATCTCCTCCCCCGCCTCCCTCGTCTCCCAGGGCATCAAGACGCACAGCACCCGCGACAGCGGCGGCGGCCAGGGCGGCTCCCAGGCGGCCCGCCCCGCCAATCCGGTGTCGGGCGGCATGGCGGCCCACAGCAGCCGCGGCGGGAGCGGCGGCGCGACACCACCGCCGGCACCCCGTAGCAGCAGTCCCACCGCGGGTACCCCGCACAGCAACCGCAAGAACTCTGGAGGTGCAGGGCGTTGACGACCCAGTCCCAGCCGGTCGCGCCCCGCCGCACGTATCTCGTCGGCCGTGCCCGGCCGAACGCGATCGTCGGCAAGAACCGCGAGACCGGCGAGATCGCCCTGATCATCGTCGGCGCCTTCCTCGGCATGATGAGCGGACTCCTCGTCCCCCTCCTCCCCCTCCGCATCGCGCTGCTCGCCGGCCTGCCGATGATCGCGATCGCCGCCGTGTACCTCCCGTACAAGCACCGCACGTTCTACAAGTGGTTCGAGATCAACCGCAGTTACAAGCGGATGCTGAAGCGCGGCACGGCCTACCGCTCCGTCGTCGTCGAGGCCGGCACCCGCCTGGACGGCCGCGAGGTCGAGGTCGGCCCGCCGCCCGGCATCGGCCGGGTCGGCTGGCTCGCGGCCCCCTTCGGCCCGGACGAGATCGCCGTCCTGCTGCACGCCGACCGCCGTACGGTCACGGCCGCCATCGAGATCGAGGGCCCGGGCGTCGGCCTGCGCGACAGCGAGGACCAGGAGGCCCTGGTCGACCGGTTCGGCACCCTCCTGAAGCACGTGGCCAACGGCGACGGCTTCGTGACCCGGCTGCAGATGCTGGCCCGCACCCTGCCCGCCGACCCCGACGCGCACGCCAAGGACGTCGGCCAGCGCGGCGACCCGCACGCGCCCGCGTGGCTGATGGAGTCGTACGAGCAGCTCCAGTCGATGGTCTCCACCTCCAGCGAGCAGCACCGCGCCTACCTCGTCGCCTGCATGCACTACACGCGCGAACTCGCCGCCGAGGCCAACGCCATGGCCCGCGCCGCCCGGCACGCCTCCGGCGCCCGCAAGCTGGACCGCGACGCCGGCCTCGCCGTCGTCATGGCCCGCGAGCTCACCGACATCTGCGCCCGCCTCGCCGAGGCCGACATCCGCGTGCGCCAGCCCCTCGGCCAGTCCCGGCTCGCGTCCCTGGTGCACTCCATGTACGACCCGGACCACCCGATCGACCACATCCAGGCCATGACGAAACGAAACGCTTGGCCGGCCGAACTCGACGCGATGGAACCGACGTACCTCCAGGCCAAGACCCGCGAGTCCTCCACCCGCGCCCCCTGGTGCCACGCCACGGCCTGGGTGAAGGAGTGGCCGATGACCCCGGTCGGCGTCAACTTCCTCGCCCCGCTCCTCGTCCACACCCCGGACGTCATCCGCACGGTCGCCGTGACCATGGACCTGGAGCCCACCGAGGTCGCCATCGAGCGCATGCTCACCGAGAAGACCAACGACGAGGCGGACGCCAGCCGCGCCGCGAAGATGAACCGCACGGTCGACCCGCGCGACATCGCCGCCCACGGCCGACTCGACCAGCGGGGTGAAGATCTCGCCAGCGGCGCTGCGGGAGTGAACCTGGTCGGGTACATCACGGTGTCGTCGCGTTCGCCCGAGGCCCTCGCCCGGGACAAGCGCACGATCAGGGCCTCCGCCGGCAAGTCGTACCTGAAGCTGGAGTGGTGCGACCGCGAGCACCACCGGGCCTTTGTGAACACCTTGCCGTTCGCGACCGGCATCCGCCGCTAGGGCCGAAGGGGCACAGACCCATGCGAGATCCGCTGTCCGTCCTCACCGACGCCTTCACCTCCTTCGTCTTCGGCAAGGTGGAGACGACCCGCCTGCCCGTCCGCACCTCCACCGGGCAGGCCCAGGCCGTCTACCTGCCGACGGCCGCCCCCGGCCTCGGCGACTCCGGCGTCATCATCGGCCGCGAGGTGTACAGCGGGAAGGGCTACATCTACGACCCGTTCCAGCTGTACGGGCAGCAGCTCCCCGCCCCGCACTGGCTGGTCCTCGGCGAGTCCGGCAACGGCAAGTCGGCCCTGGAGAAGACGTACGTGCTCCGCCAGCTCCGCTTCAGGGACCGGCAGGTCGTCGTGCTCGACGCCCAGGGCGAGGACGGCGTCGGCGAATGGAACCTCATCGCGCAGGAGCTGGGGATAACTCCCATCCGGCTCGACCCGATGGTCGCCAACGACTCCGGCATCCGCCTCAACCCCCTCGACCCGTCCATCACCACGACCGGCCAGCTCGCCCTGCTCCGGACGATCATCGAGGTGGCGATGGGCCACGGCCTCGACGAGCGCTCCGGCTTCGCGCTCAAGGTCGCCCACGCCTACGTCACCGAGCACAAGACCGACCGGCAGCCGATCCTCACCGACATCGTCGAGCAGCTCCGCCACCCCAAGGCCGAATCGGCCGAGGCGATGAACGTCGACATAGACGACGTACGGGCCTGGGGCCTGGACGTCGCCCTCGTCCTCGACCGCCTCGTCGACGGCGACCTCCGCGGCATGTTCGACGGCCCGACGACCGTCGGCATCGACCTCGACGCGCCGCTGATCGTCTTCGACCTGTCCCACATCGACCGCAACTCCATCGCCATGCCGATCCTCATGGCGATCGTCGGCGTCTGGCTGGAGCACACCTGGATCCGGCCCGACCGGAAGAAGCGCATCTTCCTCGTCGAGGAGGCCTGGCACATCATCAACAGCCCCTTCGTGGCCCAGCTGTTCCAGCGCCTCCTGAAGTTCGGCCGCCGTCTCGGCCTGTCCTTCGTCGCCGTCGTCCACCACCTCTCCGACGTCGTCGACGGAGCGGCCGCCAAGGAGGCAGCGGCGATCCTCAAGATGGCCTCCACCCGGACCATCTACGCCCAGAAGGCCGACGAGGCACGCAACACGGGACGGGTCCTCGGCCTGCCCCGCTGGGCGGTGGAGATCATCCCGACCCTCACCCCCGGCATCGCCGTCTGGGACGTCAACGGCAACGTGCAGGTGGTCAAACACCTCGTCACCGAGCGGGAACGCCCCCTCGTCTACACCGACCGCGCCATGACCGAGGCCTCGGACCCGGTCGCCGACCCGGAACTGGAGTGGGAGACGGAGCAGCGCGCCGTCCTCGTCGAGCAGCAGATGAACGGCTCCTCGCAGTCGACGGTGGCGTAGATGGACACGGCGCGGAAGGGCGGAGGAGTCTCCGACGGGCTGCTGCTCAGCCTCTTCGGTCTCCTCCTCTGCCTCACCGTCCTGGTGTGGACGGCGACCGGCCTCTCCGGCCTCTTCGCGCACGGCGCCTGGCCGCAGGGGGTCGCCTTCACCGGCACCCCCTCGGCCCTCCGCTCCCTCGCGACCGCCCCCACCGACCTCCCCGCGGCCTGGCCCGCCACCCCACCGGGCCAGCTCTCGGGGTACGGCCTCTTCTGGGGCCTCCTCATCGGCGAGGCCATGATCCTCCTGGTCCTCGCCGTCTTCGCCCTCGGCACCCTCACCCGCTGGCGCGCCGTCCGCGCCCACCGCAAGGCGGGCACGTACGACCGCCCCGCCCCCCGCAAGCCCGCACACGAAACCCCGGAGCCCGTGCAGCCCCCGGCCCCCCGCCGCCCGGCGGAGGAGGCCCCCAGGGAGCCGGCGGCCCTCCCGGCACCACTGCCCCCGACCCCGGTGCCGCCGCAGGCACCGTCACAGGCCCAGACGCAGCCCCCAAGCCCCGCCCCGGCTCCCACGGCGCTCACGGCGCTCACGGAGCTCACGAAACTCACGGCCCCCGCCACTCCCACGGGCACCCCCCGCACCGTCTACGGCCCCCCGGAGGCCCGCCGTCCCGCCGCCGTCCAAGCGATCAGGGACGCCGAGGGCCCGGTGCTCGTCGTCACCTCGGATCCCGAGGTCTGGGCGGCGACGAAGGACGCACGCGGGAAGCTCGGGCCGGTGCTGGTGCACGACACGGGCCATGTGTGCGACACGCCGGCGAGGCTCCACTGGTCGCCGTCCGAGCGGTGCGAGGACCCGGCGGTCGCCCAGGAGCGGGCCGTCGCCCTGCTGGCGCCCGTACGCCCGCACTCCCGCCTGGACGCGGCCACCGCCGACACCGCCGAAACGCTCCTGCGGTGCTGGCTGCACGCCGCGGCCGTCGACGGCCGCCCGTTCCGGCAGGTCCTGCGCTGGGCCCAGGGCGCGGGCGCCCACGAGCCGGTACGGATCCTGCGCAGCCACCCCAAGGCCGCGTCCGGGCACGCGGGCCTGCTGGAGTCCGCGCTCACCGCCCACCCGGAAAGCCGGCGCCTGGCACAGGAACTGACGGCCCGTGCGCTGGCGGCGCTCTCCGCGGTCCACATCCGGGAGGCCTGCACACCGAATCGAACGGATTCGCTGGCGCTCGCATCTTTCGTCGCCGAAGGGGGCACCCTCTACGTGGTGGGAGAGGCGATCGAGGACCCCCGCACCCACCCCGGCGCGATGCCGCTCCTCACGGCACTCGCCGCAAGCGTGGTCGAGCACGGCCGCCGCATGGCCGCACGGTCATCCGACGGTCGGCTCGACCCACCAATGACCCTCGTCCTCGACGACGTCGCCGCCGTGGCCCCGCTCCCCCGCCTCCCGGAGCTCCTCGCCATCGGGCACACCCAGGGCCTCCCGACCCTGGCCCTGATGCGCTCCCCCGAACAGGCCAGGTCCCGCTGGCCGGAGGACTCCCTCAGCCGCTGAGACCGACCGGCCCACTGCCCGGCCCACCGGCCGACCTGCTGACCGGCCCGCTGCCCGGACCAAGCCCCCCCCCCGCCGCAGCAGGGGCCTACTCCGCCGGACGCAGCAGCTCGTACTCCAGCTCGTGCGCGTCCTCCGCGCCGTGCAGCGCGACCCGGACGCCGGTGTCCGCGAACCCGAGCCGCCGGTACGCCGCCTGGGCCCGGACGTTCTCCCCGTGGACGTACAGCCGCACCCGCCCGGTCCGCTGCTCCAGCGACCAGGACCACTCCGCCGCCGCCTCGAACAGCGCGTCGATCACCCCGGAGCCGCGCGCCTCGTCCCGAACGAACACGCCGACGACATGGGTCTGCTCGATCTCCGGGACGTCACCGAAGAACGTCTCCTTGCCGGCCCGCTCCACGAGCACCGACACCGTGCCCAGCCACCGCCCGTCCGGCGCCTCCGCGACGAACTGGCGCACACCACCGGGCCCGTCCTCCGACGCGCCCTCCGTCCGCTCCTGCCAGAAGGAGTCGGGCCGCGCGACGGCGTCCTCGTAGGTGTCGAGGAACGCGAGGTGCGCGATCGGGTCCCGCAACGCCGAGAGCCGCAGCTCCCGGGCCTTCTCCCACTCGTCGGAACGGATCACACGTATCGAAAAGTCCATGCGGAGCATCCTCGCCTGTCCCCACCCGACCGACAAGGAATTTCCTGGTCAGGGCCCCGCGTCGTACCCCGGTACTACACCCGCGCCCCGGCTCGCGCCCCCGGTCGGACGAAGGCGCCCCGCCCGCTCCCTACCGTCGGAAGCATGATCCGAGCAGAGAACCTCACGAAGCGGTACGGGAACACCACCGTCGTACGGGACCCCAGCTTCACAGTCCGCCCCGGCGACCGTCGTCCTCGACGAACCGGTCGACGGCCTCGACCCCGAGGGCGTGCTGTGGATCCGCAACCTCCTCAAGTCCCTGGCAGCCGAAGGCCGTACTTGCTCCTGTGGGCCGCCGCCGCACTCGCCGTGCCCGCGCTGTTGCCCAAGCGCCGGGACGTATGAGGATGATGACCGGGTGATCACGGAGGAGACACCGCAGCCGGCCGGCGCGACGGGTCCGAGCAGGCACGCTCAGCGTCTGGTCGCCCGGACCCGGGCCTTCGACACACGGCACCCCTGGCTCTGGGACGCGACGCTCACCACCTCGTGGACGGTGGCCGCGCTCGTCGACGCCGCCGGCGGCTGGCGGAACACCGCACGCGACCCGAACGTCCCGGTCTGGCTCGTGGTCACCCTGAGCCTGGCCCTCTCCGTGCCGCTCTACTGGCGCCGGCGCCACCCCATGGCCGTCCTGGCCGTGATGGCCTGCGCGGCACTCGTCAGCGACGCCACCGGGGCCTTCCTCCAGGCCACGTACCTCCAGATGCTCCCGCTGTTCCACATCGCACTGAGCCGCCCGCCCCGCGCCCTCCTCTGGTCCCTCGCCCTGGTCCTGCCCCCGCTCGTCACCGGCGCGGTCCGCTTCCCCTCCGAGACCTGGGAGCAGCGCGTCGTCCCCACCCTGTGGGCGTACGCGCTGGTCGCCCTCCTCGGCATCGCGGTCCGCTCCCGCAAGGACTACACCGCCGGCCTCGTCGACCGCGCCCGCCGCCTGGAGATCGAACGCGACCAGGAGGTCCGGCTCGCGGCGGCCGCCGAACGCACCCGCATCGCCCGCGAGATGCACGACATCATCGGCCACAACCTCTCGGTCATCACCGGCCTCGCGGACGGCGGCCGCTACTCCGTGGCGAAGAGCCCCGAACGCGCCGCCCAGGCCCTCGAAGCCATCGGTACGACCAGCCGCGAGGCCCTCGCCGAACTCCGCCGCCTCCTCGGCGTCCTCCGCGACGACGAGCAGGAAGCGGTCCGCGACCCCCAGCCGACCCTCGCCGACCTCGACGCCCTCGTCACCGGCGTACGCAAGGCAGGCCTCCCGGTCCTCCTGGACCTCCCCGACGCACCACCCGCCCGACCGCTCTCCCCCGGCGCCCAGCTCACGGTCTACCGGGTCGTCCAGGAAGCCCTCACCAACACCCTCAAACACGCCGGCGCGGGCGCGAAGGCGACGGTGACCCTCACGTACACCCCCGAGGAAGTACGCGCCGACGTCACCGACACCGGAACGGCCGCCGCGTCCGTCCCGGGCCAGGGCCAGGGCCTCGCCGGAATGCGCGAGCGCGCCGCCCTCTACGGCGGCACACTCGCCAGCGGCCCCCTGCCCACCGGCGGCTGGGCCGTCCGACTCCGACTCCCCCAGAAGGACTCCTCCTCGTGACGACCGTTCTCATCGCGGACGACCAGCCGATGCAGCGCTTCGGATTCCGCATGCTGCTGGAGAGCCAGGACGACATGACCGTCGTCGGCGAGGCCTCGAACGGCACCGAGGCCGTCCGCCTGGTCGACCGCCACCACCCCGACGTCGTCCTGATGGACATCCGCATGCCCGGGCTCGACGGCATCGAGGCCACCCGCCGCATCATCGCCACGGGCGCCCGCACCCGCATCCTGATCGTCACCACCTTCGACCTCGACGAGTACGCCTACGACGGCCTCCGCGCCGGCGCCAGCGGCTTCCTGGTCAAGGACGCCCAACCCGAGGAGCTCCTCGCCGGCGTCCGCGCGGTCGCGGTCGGCGACGCCGTCGTCGCCCCGAGCCTCACCCGCCGCCTCCTGGACGCCTACATCCACCACCTCCCGCCGTCCCCCACGGCAACCGGCACTCCCCGCCCCGAGGACCCCCGCCTCGCCACCCTCACCGACCGCGAACGCGAGATCCTCACCGTCATCGGCCAGGGCTGGACCAACACCGAGATCGCCGAGCGCCTCCACCTCGCCGAATCCACCGTCAAAACCCACGTCGGCCGCATCCTCGCCAAAACCGGCACCCGCGACCGCGTCCAAGCGGTGATCCTCGCCTACGACACCCAACTCGTCTCGCCGGCCTGAAAAAGCCCGAGCCCTGCACAGAAAGGCCCTCGGGCCCTTCCTGTCCATAAACGCAGAAAAGCCCCGCACCATGAGGTGCGGGGCTTTCCCACAATGATTGTTCGGCGGCGTCCTACTCTCCCACAGGGTCCCCCCTGCAGTACCATCGGCGCTGAAAGGCTTAGCTTCCGGGTTCGGAATGTAACCGGGCGTTTCCCTAACGCTATGACCACCGAAACTCTATGAAGTTGAACTCGACCGGCAAAGGGAGTTCATTGCTTCAGAACTAACACAGTGGACGCGAGCAACTGAGGACAAGCCCTCGGCCTATTAGTACCGGTCAGCTCCACCCATTACTGGGCTTCCACAT
>NZ_JBHJQI010000064.1:31517-45991 GCF_042262805.1 Streptomyces sp. NPDC056361 | reverse complement strand
TCGCTGCGCGGCTCGGGATCGGTGAGGCCGAACTGTGCGTCCGGACTGTGTACGAGTTCCTCGCCGACGGGCGGCCCGTGCAGTTGTCGACGAGCTGGGAGCCGTACGACCTCACTGGCGGGACCCTCGTCGTCCTTCCTGAGGGTGGGCCGCACGCTGGCGCCGGTGTCGTGAACCGGATGGCCGAGATCGGCGTCGCCGTGAGCCATGCCGTCGAGCAGCCCGAACCGCGGCAGGCCACCGCCGAGGAAGCCTCACTCCTCGGCATCCAGAAGGCAGCCCTCGTCACGCACATCCGGCGGACCTACTACAGCGACCAGGGGCGGCCCGTGGAGACGGCGGACATCGTCGTGCCCGCTGCCCTGTGCGAGATCGTCTACGAGATCCCGATCAATCGCTGACGGACCACCACACAAGAGGGAGTCATGGAGTCGCTCGGTTTCGCCATCGGTGCTCTGGTCTGGGGCGCACCTATTGCGGCTCTCGTGTTGCTGGTGGTCGTGTCCGTCGTGGTCGGCCGATGGCGGCGGAAGGCCATCGCGGCCCTGGAGGGCGGGGAGCTGGAGGCAGGCGGGCAGTGCGCATCCGGGCGGCCGGTCGGCACGGCGGAAGAAGTCTGAACCCATTCTCCGGGTCCTGTGCTGTCGGCGTGCTGCCGTCCTCCGCGGTTGCGCCTCCCCCTCTACGGCGAGCGCTGGAAGCATTCCAGCGTCCGACGACGAAGGGGACAGGATGGTTCAGCCGAAGTGCGGTGCTCCTACCCAGAGCGGAGGCCGCTGCCAAAACAAGGCGATCACGGGTACCTCGCGGTGCTCCAAGCACCAGGGACCGTGGTCCCCGTACGGAGTCGAGCAGCGGAAGAAGAAGGAAGCCGAAGCCAAGATGCGGAAGCTCCGGAAGAAGCGATAGCGGGCCACCAAGTGGGGCCGGCTGACATCCAAAACTGACATCAACGGCGACGGATGACAGCGGTCGCATGCGAGCTGCCGTGGCAGTGATTACCAGCGACCCGCCCTCGTTGAGAGCACTCCGCACGAGCTTACAAAGCAGATGTCGGCGGTTCGAAACCGTCCGCGCCCACCAGTGCAAAAGGCCCCTCGCCGATCATGGCGAGGGGCCTTTTTGCGTGTATGTGCCTCGTGGCGCGCTGGTGGATGGTGGGGCCAGGAGGGCCTCCTGTGGATGTGGGCGGTGCCTGCGGGGTTGGTGTGCTGCGGGGGCGGGTGATCGGGGTTGTGGGTGAGGGGGTGGGTGGTGCCGTTAGGTATCTGGGCCCGTTTCTAGGTGGACCGACAGGTGGGGGATTTCGTTGAGGGTGGGGATGCCGGTGGCTTCGGGGCAGGTGAGGCGGATGTGGCGGAGGCTGGGGAATTTGGTCGGTAGGGGGGTGAGGTCGATGGGTTCTCTGCAGAAGATTCTTAGGGTGCTGACGTTTTCGAGGAGGGGGATGTCTCTGAGGAGGGTGGGGGATGCGGAGCCTTGGATGTCGAGTTCGGTGAGGTGGGGTAGGGCGGTGAGTTCTTCGGCGTTCTCTACTGGGTATTGGGCGGCGATGGCGAAGTCGGTGAGTGTGGACCAGTGGCTGATTCCTCTGAGGGAGCTACAGCTCAGGGGGCCGAGGTAGACGTCAGTCAATTCTGATTCGGGGAGGAAGTCCGCCAGGCTCAGTGATCCGCTGTCGGAGTTGATCCAGAATCGGCGGAGGTTGGTGAGTGAGGGGAGGGTTTGGAGGAATCGTTGGGGGGATTTCCATACGGATAGGGAGGTGATGTTGGAGCGGTTTAGGGTGGGGGCACCGGTGAGTCTGCGGCAGATGTCGAGGGTGAGGTCGTGGAGTTGGGGGTAGGCGTCCAGGAAGTCGAAGTTCTTTAGTTTGGAGTTGTAGCTGAGGGTTAGTTCTTCTACTTCTGTGGAATTTGGGAGGGAGGTGATGTGCTCCGTTGTGAAGTCGCCTTCGAAGCAGATCGACCGAGGGAGGTCGAGTCGCCACAGTTCGTCGAGCTGTTCGGGGTTGCTGATCGTCAGGGAGTCGAGGCCGGGGTTGTGGCTGAGGATTTCGCGGGCGAAGTCGGCGATGTCGTGGCGGTTCCATTGTTTTTGTAGGTAGTGCGGTACTTGGCCCTTGACGCAGTGGCGGTACTGCTTCAGGAGGGTCAGGGACGGGTCGCCGGCGAGGAGGGCGGCGGTGTGGACGACGGCTTCGGCTTCGGAGTCGTCGAGGTTGTCGGGGCCTGGGAGGAGGTCGAGGATTACGGGGCCCACTTTGGCGAGGGCGTCGGCTTCCGCTTGGTTCTTCGGTGGGATGAGGGCTTCGGCGCGGGAGCGGACTTCCTGGCGGGTGGCGGGGTCGAGTTCGGCGGCGTAGTCGAGGCAGGCGGCGGCGAGTAGGTGGAGTCTGTGTCGGCCGTCGGTGTTGGAGGTGTGGCGGTCGCCGCGGGAGATGAGGCGGCGCAGTAGTTGCTGGGCGTCGGTGGGGCTTGCGTGGGCGACGGCCATGCGGATGACGTCTTCCCAGCGGTCGTCGTTGGCGTGGCTGACGAGGGATCCGAAGTTTCTGCGCTCGACGGCGAACCGGGCGGCCAGGTAGTCCTGGAACGTGCGGTGGACGAAATCGATGCTGTCGGCGTCCGGCGTGCGAAGGAGTCCGCTGCGGTCGACGAGGTGGTTCAGGATCGTCTCGGCGGATCCTTGTGCAGCGACTTCCGGGAGGCTCGGCAGGGCGTCGGTGATGTGGTGGACGGCGTCGTGGCGGCTGATTTCGGCCTGGCCGTTGTCCACCATCCAGTAGGCGAGTCGTTGCAGGAGCCGGATGGACTGGCGTTCGCTCAGCTTGACGGGGTCCGAATCGATGCCCCGCTCCCGGTCGCGGCGGTGCAGGAGCATCGAGAGTGCTGCCTCGTACAGCTCCATGCGGCCGTGGGGGAGGTGTCCGCGTCGGTCTCTGTGGAGTGCGCAGAGCAGGGCCGAGAGGAGGGGAGAGGTTGCCAGCTGGGTGAGGCCTCGTTGGGAACGGACGGCGTCCTTGAGGTTCTCCCGCAATTCGAGGAGGTGGGTGCGCTCCGCTTCGGCTCCGCTTGCTGCCGCCGCGCTGTGCCATCGGTCGATGAAGACCGAGACGTCTCGGGGGTTCATGGGGTGGACGGACAGTTCGCCGACGCTGGAGTGGGACAGCCAGCCCTCGCGGACCGCGGAAGGCCTGGTGGTGACCACGTAATGGTTCTCGGGATACGAGGCGAAGAGTTCTTCCAGCCATTCCCTGGTGGCGTTGCGGTATTCGAGCGCGACTTCGTCGACGCCGTCGATGAGGATGAGTCCTCGGCCGCGTGCCAGGACGTTGTCGACCCAGCCGGACGGTTGATCGTCGGCGAATTGGCAGCCGGCTGCTTTGAGGAAGGCGGCGGGTCGGGGCAGGTGCCCGATTCTCGTCAGTGTTCTCAGGCGGAGGAGGAACGGAACGCAGTCGTTCAGGTGCGTCAGTTCCTGAGGCAGGTTCCGGCGTGCCGTGCTGACCGCGAGCCACTGGAGGAGTGTCGTCTTGCCGCAGCCGGCGAGGCCGCGAATCAGGATGCGGCGCCGCTCGGAGAGGGCCTGCTCGATCCGAATGCCGTTGGACGACCGTCGTAACGCCGTGGCCGGGTCTCGCGGTTCCAAGGGGTCGTCGGTGTCGCCCAGGCTGAGGCTCAGGTAGGCCACGTCGAGTGGCCAGGACGTTCCTTCGGGGTGCCTGATGTCCAGGCCGATGATGGAGAGTTGCTTCCATCGGTTCTCGATGTACTGAAGGTATCTGCCTTCGAAGAGGGTTTCGCCTTCAGTTGGAGTCGGTGCCGGTGCCGGTGGCGTAGTTGCCGTCGTCGCCTTCGCCGTGGTCGTGGCCCCGGTCGTAGTCCCAGTCCCAGTCCCAGTCGTGCTCGCGAGCGAAACGGCTTGGGACCGCAGGTTCAGGAGTGGTTCCGAGGGGACGCTCAGGGCTTGTGCCAGAGCGATCACGGTTTCTTCCGTGGGTACGGAGGCGCCGTTCAGCGCCTTGCTCACCGTCGTTCGGCTCAGGCCCGCCCGGCCGGCCAAGGCGGTGACGGCGATGCGTCGTGCGGCGCGGAGGTGTCTGAGGCGAGCGGCCAGTCGGTCGAGTGCCGTGCCGGGGTCCGGCTGTGTGTCCTGAGGGTTCGCTGCGTCCAACCTTGCCCCCGCCCGCCCGTACCGATCTGTTCATCATCGTTCAGGGTGAACACCGCTGCACGCGATTCGGCTCAACGTCTGGGGCAACGGTTCGCTGCATCGGAAGGAAGCCCATGAACTCGTCTGCCGGCATGTTGGGTCTGCTCGTGTTGGTCACCCTCGTCGCGGGACTGGTCGCGGCTCTGGCCGCTGCGTTGGCCGGACTTCTGGCGCGTATGGACGGTGCGTCGGTGGCGGCGGCCGCGCTGCGTGCCGGTGGGGCGTTCAGTGTGGCGCTGACGGTTCTGACGGCCTTGGCGGCCCTGGGGGTGAGCCTCCTCCGCTGAGTGAGGGGATGTGGGTCTCGGTGGTTCGTAGCCGACGGTGAAGTCCCGTACTCCGTACTCCGTACTGGGTGCGGGACTTCACCGTCGTGGTGTGTGGGGGGTCAGGTGGGGAGTTCGGAGAGGAGGCGGTGGTCGCGGGGGGAGTGGGTGCGTTGGAGGCGGGTGTCGAGGAGGCGGCGGGCGGCGTCGGAGCGGCCGTCGGCGGTGAGGGCGTAGAGGAGGGTTTCCTCGACGACCTCGCGTTGGGCGGAGCTGCCGCCGACGCGGCGGAGGGTGGGGAGGAGGGAGTCGAGGCCGAGGGCGGCGTCGTGGAAGCGCTCTTCGACGAGGGCGGTGAAGGCGTCGCAGAGGGGGGCGATGATGTCGCGCTGGACCTCGTCGGCGCCGGCGGCGTGGTCGCGGAGGCGGCGGAGGGCGGGGAGGTCGCCGGCGGCGGTGAGGGTGACGGCGGAGTGGAGGGCGGTGAAGGCGGTGGCGGGGCGTTCGAGGACGTCGGCCTCGACCGAGTCCAGGACGTCGGCGGTGGGGAGTTCGCCGCGCCAGCTGTCGCTGAGGCGGGCGCGCCAGAGGAGGGAGCCCGAGTCGACGAGGGCGCGGACGCCGGTGACGCGCCCGGGGGCGAGCTGGGTGAACCAGCGGCGGCGGACGGCGGCGGGGTCGTCGAGGGCCAGTTCGTGCAGGGCGATGTGCCAGGAGAAGTGGGCCCGGTGGACGGCGCCGCGACCACGGCCGGCGACCCAGCGTTCGAGCCAGTCGCGGCCCGCCTGGTGGGTGCCGGTCTCGTAGTGGACGTGGGTGAGGGCGTGGACGGCGTGGCCGGAGGAGGGTTCGGCGGCGAGGGCGCGGTGGGCGAGTTCGCCGGCCTCGTGGAGGCGGCCCTGCTCCTGGCGGAGGAAGGCCAGCAGGGAGGTGTGGAACCAGTGCCCGTCGTACGCGGGTGAGGTGCGTTCGACGAGGCGCAGGGCGTAGTCGTCGTCCAGGTCGTCGACGCCGGAGAAGGCGATGGTCGGTACGGCCGCGGCGAGCGCCAGCGCGTCGGCCGGATGCGCTTCGAGGTGCCGTACGAGCGCGGTGTCGCCGTTCTCGCCGTGGACGCGGCGGGTGACGACCTCGACGAAGGAGCGCTCCCGTTCGTCGGCGCGCTCGCGGGCACACCGCTGCGCCTCCGCCAGCGCCCGCGGTACGTCGACGGCCGCGCCGCACTCGTGGCCGAGGAGGGCGAGCGCCGCGTGCCCGAGGGCGAACCCGGGGTCGAGGGCCACGGCCCGCCGGAGCGCGTCCTCCGCGCCCGCCCGGACCTTCAGGATGCGGTCGAGACCGGTGCGGTACGCGGCGGCCGCCTCCGCGTGGGTGGACAGGGCGAGACCGTGGCCGTCGAGCGGGCGGCGCGTCGAGCGGCGCCTGGGGGAGAGCGGCGCGAGGAGCGTCTGGGCCAGGGTCGCCGCCTGGACGCGGATCTCGGGGACCGCGGTGGTCTCGAACAGTTCGCCGCGCCGCGGCGCGCCCAGCGTGTACACGGGCAGGCCGGTGCGCCCCTCGGCGGCGAGGAGCCGCCCGTCGAGGGTGGCCACGCCCATGCCGAGCGGACCCGGTAGCGCCGCACCGGACGCGAGGAGGGACGTCCACAGCGGCCCGTCGGGGCGCCTGCCCGGGCCCGTGCAGTCGATCACCCAGCCCACGTGCAGCTCGCGGTCGCCGGAGAGCCCCACGTCCAGGGAACCGTCGGGGCGGCCGGCGGCCCGCGTGACGCTGCCCGCGTGCAGGACCAGGCGTTTGGCGTTACGGGCGCGGGCCACCGACTCGGCGGTCGCGGGCGCCATCCGGTGGCGGTGCGTGTTCCACAACGCCCCGTCCAGGTCGAGGAGTTCGCTGCGCTCCTCGGGCGTGAGGCCCTGCCACAGGCGCGCGGTGTGCGGCCGCAGGCTGTCCAGCGCGGGCCGCCAGTCGCCGTGCAGGCGCATCGACCGGGCGACGTGGTGGCGCACCGTCCGGCGCAGCTGGTCGAGGGAGGCCCCGTACAGCCCCTCCGGCGCGGGCATCGGACCGGCCGGGGTCAGCGCGTGCGACTGCGGCAGCAGTCCGCTGCGGGACAGCGCGTGCACCGTGCGTCCGGGGCGGTCGAGCGTGAGGGCCAGGTCGACGGCGGTCAGCCCCGTACCGACGAGCAGGACATCGGCGTCGTCCGCCAGCGGCCCGTCCAGCGCACCGCTCGTCCACGGCGAGGCGACGAAGCGGGACGACGCCCGCAGTTCCCCGGGCGCCCAGCCCCCCGTCGGCCCGGCGGGGCCGGTGGCCAGGACGGCCGCGTCGGCGGTGAGCTCCGTCCCGTCGGCCAGCCGGAGCGCCACCCGGCCGTCCGGTGCGCCGTCGCACCCCTCGGCGCGGGTGCGCAGCCGTCGGACGGACACCACCCCGTGTGCCCGCACGATCGCCTGCGCGAGGGTGTCGGCGAGGTACGCGCCGTACCGGTACCGGGTCGCGAAGTCGGCCGCCGTGACGGTCGGTTCGCCGTGCCGGCACAGCCAGCGCGTGAAGTGCCCCGGGTCATCCGTATAGCAACTCATGCCGCCAGTGGGGACGTTGAGGCAGTGGCCTGGGTCTTGGGTGGCGTACGCGACTCCCCGGCCGGCCTCCGGGGCCGGGTCGATCAGGACGAGGTCGAGGGGCGTGCGGCGGCGCGCGGCCGTCTCGCAGAGGTGGACGGCGGTCAGCGTGCCGGCCGCCCCCACTCCGACGACGGCCACGGTGTACGAGGCGGACGGGTTGTCCGGTGTGTTCGGCTCACGGTCTGGGCTCACGTAATCCTCCGGCATAGGTCGGCGGCGGGGCCGGTGGAGCAGGGCTCCGCCTTCGGGTCCTTCCGCACTTTCCGACGGGATCGGTGGGGAAGTCATGCCGGGACAGGGATCTCACCGCGCGGTCGAGGATCGCTGGGGGTTCGGTCGCGAAGGGTGGTGGCGTGGTGACCGTACGAGGTCGGGCGGGGGTGCGGGGGAGTGGCGCGGGGGAGGGGGCGGAAGCAGGGTGGAGGGGCGCGTTCGGGAGGGGGGGGCGATGCCGGGGAGAGTGCGTGCGAGGAGGCGGTGCGGGGAGAGTGCGTGCGGGGAGGGGCAGGAGTGGTGGCGGGGCGGGAGCGGTGGTGGGGCGGGAGTGGTGGTGGGGCGGCGAGTTGACGGGAGTTCGGCGGGGCGGGTCTACTCCGGGACATGGTCGAGGTGGGGGATGCGCCCGAAACGGGCGTGCAGGGTGGCGAGATGACGCCGCAGCGGTACATCGAGAGCAGGCTGTCGCAGTACCAGGAGTGGTACGACGTCAAGGCGACCCGGATGAAGGCGATGCATCTGCGGATGCGGACCGTGTCCGTCGTCGGCGGGGCGCTCGTGCCGGTGTTCGTGAACCTGGACCTGCCGTTCGCGCGGGTCACGGCGACGGTGCTGAGCGTGGTGGTCGTCGCCGCGGTGTCGCTGGAGAGCGTGTACCGGTACCGGGAGCAGTGGAAGAACTACCGCTCGACCGAGCAACTCCTCGGCCACGAGCGGGTGTACTTCGAGGCCAAGGTGGGTCCGTACCACAACCTGCCGAAGCGGGAGGCGTTCTCCGTGCTGGTCGCCCGGGTCGAGAAGGCCATCGCCAACGAGAACTCGGCGACGCTGAACGTGATGACGCTCGGCGGGCAGGTCAGCGCGGACGTGCAGCAGCACGGGGTCCCCGCCGCCCGGCAGGAGGCGGAGAGTTCCTGATCCGGGCCGGCTCGGGCTCTGGCAGGTTCGGGCTCCGGCGGGCGTGGTGCCACGAGCCCCGGGGTCGGCGCGTCCCGGGGTCGTGGTGTGTCACGGAGTGGGCGGGGTCAGCACCACTTGTAGTCGTAGCGCGTCGAGTTGTACGAGCAGGCGCCGACGCGGGTGCCGTTCGACTTGCGGAGGGTCGCCGTGTCGCGGTCGTTGTTCCACACGTAGGCGGCGCGGTTCTGGTAGACGTGCGCGGCGCTGTTGGTGCCGCGGCCGGTGTGGACCGTGACGATCTTGCCCTTGCCGAGGACGAAGTTCCCGAAGGTGTACTTGTGGTTGGACGCGTCCGTGACGGTCCAGCCCCGGAGGTTGACCCCGGCGCCGGTGGTGTTGCGTATCTGCACGTACTCGGCGTTGAGGCTGGTGTTGGAGCGGTTGTCCGTGCCCGGGCTGTCGTAGTAGATCTTGTACAGGTGGACCGAGCCGGCGGCCTGCGCCTGCGAGGGCAGCAGCAGGATGCCGGCTGCGGCGGCGGCGGTCACGGCGGCGTACGTGCGGGTGCGACGAAGCATGAAAGTCCCTCAGTTCCTTCCGGGCGCCCGCCGATGGGGCCCGGAGGACACACACAATACGCACGCTCTTCACTCCGCCCCCACATGTCTCACTAGACTCGTCGTATGGCCAGTGACGCACTGCGGATCACCGTCCTCGGGTCCGCCACCCCCTTCCCCCGGCCGGGCAACGCCTGCTCCGGATATCTCGTCGAGGGCGGCGGCGTCCGGGTGTGGGTGGACGCGGGGAGCGGCACGCTCGGGGAGCTCCAGCGGTACGCGGGCCTCGGTGACGTCGACGCCGTGTGGATCTCCCATCTGCACGCCGACCACAGCGCCGATCTCCTGACCGCCTTCTACGGTCTCGTGTACGCGGGGCTCGACGCCGAGTTGCCCGTCCCCCTCCTCGGGCCGGCGGGCATCGCCGACCGGCTCGCCGGCTTCCTCACCAACGGCGCCGAGCGCAGCCCCGTCGAGAAGGCCTTCGCCGTCAGCGAGTTGCACGACGGGCACGTCGCCCGGATCGGCGGGCTGACGCTCCGGTCCAGGGCGGTCGACCACGGCGGTCCCGCCGCCTTCGCGCTGCGCGTCGAGGACCCGGAGGGGCGCTCGCTCGTCTACTCGGGGGACTGCGAGCCGTGTCCGTCCCTCGTCGAACTCGCCCGGGACTGCGACCTGTTCGTCTGCGAGGCCGACGGAGAGGTGCCGGGGCACCATTCCGCCGCGCAGGCGGGCAGGAGCGCGGCGGAGGCCCGTGCCGGTCGGCTCGTCGTGACCCACGTGGGGCCGGGGACGGCGCCGGCCGAGGCGGTCGCGCTCGCCGCCGCCGAGTTCCCCGGGGAGGTCCTTCACGCCGACCCGGGGGCGCGGTTCGAGGTCGTCCGCGCGCCGTAGAACGCCCGCGCGCGGTGGGGCGTCCGCCCGCCGTAGGTCGGCCGCCCGCAGTGGGTCGGCCGCGCCCGGTGGGCCGTTCGGCCACGCCCGGTGGGCCGTCCGGGCCCGCGGGCGGGCTTCGGGGTCATGCGTCGAAGTCGTACTCCAGGACGTACGAGGACGAGTCGAGGGTCATCTCGTTGAGCTCCACGGCCACCCCGGGGCCGGTGAAGGCCGTGCGGCCGATGAGGACGACCGGTGTGCCGAGGGCGAGGGACAGCCGGTCCGACTCGTCCGCCGTCGGCATCCGGCAGCGGATCTCCTCGCGGAAGCGCACGGGGCGGTGGCCGAGCTCGGTGAGTCGGGCGTAGGTGCCGCCGGGGCCGGTGTCCGGCTGGGTGATGGGCGTACCGCGGACGAGTTCGGCGGAGAGGTACGAGACCGAGAGGAGGACCGGCTTCGTGTCCAGGACGAAGCGGCGGCTGCGGACGCACACGGGTGCGCCCGGCGCCAGGTTGAGCGCCCCGGCGACCCGGGCGCCCGCCCGCGTCTCGCCCACTTCGATCTGGTCGACGACCAGGTCGCGGTCCTCGACGTCGGCCGACCAGACCGAGCGGCCGCTGCCCCACTGGTCGCCGGAGAGGCGGGGGATGCCCCGGCGGCGCAGCGGGCGGAAGACGCGGACGAAGACGCCGGCGCCCTTGCGGGCCTCGGCCAGTCCCTCGTTGCGCAGGACGGAGAGGGCCTGGCGGGCCGTCATCCGGGCCACCTCGTACGTGGTCATGAGGTCGTTCTCGCCGGGGAGCCGGTCGCCCGGCGCGAAGGCGCCTGACTGGATCGCGGTTCTCAACTCGTCGGCGATGCGCTGGTACTTGGGCCGGCGGGCGCTGTCCTGGTCAGTCACGGGTGGACCACTCCCTTCATCTGCCGGACACCCTACGGCGCACCCCCCGGCCAGGGTGCACACGCGTACGCCGTCCCGCCCGGTCGATCCATCCATCGGGGGACATCTCTAGAGATACGTTGACAGGGCGGGGCCGTGCGGCTTCTCTGGTTCTCCCCAGAATTCGGGATTCGGGACGGAGGGGATGCGTGCAGCCACTGCCCGAGGTCGGTGACCTCGTCCGCGACACCGCCACGGGGCGGGTCGGTTTCTATGTGGAGAGCGTCTCCGGGCGCTTTCTGATCCGTGCCGTCCACGGCGGCGCCGAGTGGGAGGCCGAGCCCCTCGACGTACAGCCCGCCACACCGCTGCGCGAGCTGCGCGCACGCGCCGCCGAGATCAACGCACGGAGCCGGCGCGGCTTCGGGGGGTGACCGGTCCGGGGCCGGCCGGCGGCTCGTCGGTTGTCAGTGGCGCGCGCCACACTGGAGGCATGTGCCGAAGCATCAAGACGCTCCGCCCGCCCGTGCTGCCCGAGGAGGCGACCGAGGACGACATCCGGGCCGCCGCACTGCAGTACGTCCGCAAGGTGTCCGGCTTCCGGGCCCCCGCCGCCCACAACCGGGAGGTGTTCGAGCGGGCCGTGGACGAGATCGCGGAGGCCACCGCGAGACTCCTGGACGGCCTGGAGGTGCGCGGGGCGCACTCCGGTGTCAGGAGGCAGGAGCGGGAGCCGCAGCCGGACGCCGTATGACGTACGCGGCGAGGCCGCCCGCGAGGAAGAGCGCGAGGGTCGACACCCCCGCGCTGAACCAGGTCGCGCCCAGCCACTGACCGCCCAGCCAGCCGAGCCCCACGCTGTACGACGCCCAGGTCACGCCCGCCAGCGCCGACCACGGCAGGAACTCCTCGATCCGCCGCTTCGCCGCGCCCGCGCCCAGCGAGACCACGGAGCGGCCGGCGGGGGCGAAGCGCGCGAGGACGACGAGCAGGCCGCCGCCCCGGGCCAGCGCCGTGCCGAGACGTTCCTGCGCCACGCTCAGGCGGCGCGAGCGCGCTATCGCCCGGTGCAGCCTCGCGCCGCCCCGCAGGGCCAGCCGGTACGCGAGGAAGTCGCCGAGCACCGAGGCCGTGGCCGCGCACAGCAGCAGCGGGAGCAGGGACGGCACGTCGGTGGAGGTCGCGGTGGCCGTGGCCGCCGCCGTGGCGGCGGTGATGACGAGGAAGCCGCTCGGCAGCACGGGCAGGAAGACGTCGAGCAGGATCGACGCCGCCACCACCGGGTAGATCCACGGGCCGGCGGTCAACGACCGCAGCGAGCCGAGGCTGTCGAGCAGATTCACAGGGCAAGAGCCTACGCGGGCCCGCCGACCCGCCCGCCGGGTGGGTGCCGGGAGCCGACCGGCGATCGACCGGCGGCGCGGTGGGGGACGGCGGGCGGGGGCGACCGGCGATCGACCGGACCTCGACCGGCGGCGCGGTGGGGCATGGCGGGCGGGGGCCGGAAAGGGCCGGAAACCGTGCTGCGGTTTCCGGCCCGTACCGGTAGCGGGCCTCACGCGGGCCGTGCGCGGTGTGCCCGGCCGCGCGGCGAAGGCCGCGCCGGGGCTGTCCGGTCCTGGTCGGCCGGACAGGTCTGGGGCGTGCTCGCTCAGGCCGCGACCGGCGTGCCCTGCTGCTCCTGCTCGTCGCGGGTCTTCGCACCGGTGGCGGTGCGGGCGCCGAAGAGGCGGTCGAGGGCGAGGGCGCCGGGGCCGGTGAAGACGAGGAGGGCGAAGGACCAGCAGAAGAGGGCCGCGCCCTCGCCGCCGTTCTGGAGGGGGAAGAGGGATTCGGGCTGGTGGACCTTGAAGTAGGCGTAGGCCATCGAGCCGGAGGCCAGGAACGCGGCGCTGCGGGTGCCGACACCTGCGAGGACGAGGACGCCGGCGACGAGCTGGATGACGGCCGCGTACCAGCCGGGCCAGGTGCCGGCCGGGACCGTGCCGCCGCCGCCCATGGCGCCGCCGAGGACGCCGAAGAGGGAGGAGGCGCCGTGGCAGGCGAAGAGGAGGCCGACGACGATGCGGAAGAGGCCGAGCGCGTACGGCTGGGCCTGGTTCAGGCGGCCTGCGAGCGGGGCAGGGGTGTGCGCGGGGGACATGGGGGAACTCCTTCGGCCTGACCCCGTCCGTGGGGAACGGGGTATGGGGGACGGAAACCGATGAGGCCGTAAGGTTAGGCACCCCTCACTAGTACTTGCAAGTTCAACATTCAGCCACCGGGGAGCGTGTGGTGATGTTCACTCCCCGGCGGCCGTCACCGCGCGTCCGGCCCGGGCGCCACTGACGCGGCTTCAGGGGCGGTCCGGTCAGCAGCCGTTGAGGACGGACTGCAGGGCGCTCTTCTCGGCGGAGTCGACGCTGAGGTTGTAGTAGTACTTCACCTGCACCCAGGCGCGGGTGTACGTGCAGCGGTACGAGGTCACCGAGGGGAGCCACTTCGCCGGGTCGAGGTCGCCCTTGGCCTGGTTGACGTTGTCCGTGACGGCTATGAGCTGCGGCCGGGTCAGGTCGTTGGCGAAGGCCTGGCGCTGGGCGGTCGTCCACGTGTTGGCGCCCGAGCGCCACGCCTCGGCGAGCGGGACCATGTGGTCGATGTCGAGGTCGGAGGCGAGGGTCCAGGTGGCGCCGTCGTACGGCGAGTACCAGCTGCCGCTGGTCGCGGCACAGCTGGAGTCGGTGACGACGTTCACGCCGTCGCGCTTGAGGACGGTCTCGCGGGTGTTGCAGGTGCCGGACTGGGTGATCCAGTGCGGGAAGAGGTCGCGGCTGTAGCCCGAGGTGGAACCTTCCGCCTTCACCGTGAGCGCGGCCAGGTAGGTGCGGGCCGTCGCGGCGCTCACGGGGGTCGGCATGGCGGCCTGGGCGGCCGGGGCAGTGGTGAGCAGACCGGTGAGGGTAAGGGTCGCGGAGCTGGCGAGGACGGCGAGTCGACGCGCGTAGATCTTGCTGACGGGCATGGGAACTCCCTTGAGGTGTGGGGACCTTGGATGTCCGCCGTCCCCGTGGGTTGCCGGGCGGCGGCCCGGTCATCGTGGCGGCGCGAGGTGTCCGTGCGGGATGCGCCAGGTAACAGAGTGGCGACATGGGCACGTCACATCAAGGGGTGTGGCGTCTCTGATGGAGCGCCAGATTCCGTCCGGCGCCCTAGGGTTGACACGTGCTTCTGGACGTGAACGTCACCTTCGCGGCGGTTCTTGCCGTCCTGCTCGCCCTCGCCGCGGCCGTCGTCGCCGTCACCCGCCTCGGCCGGGCGCGGGACACCCTCCTCGCCGGCGGCCGGGCCGCCGTCCAACTCGTCGCCGTCTCGCTCGTCATCGGGTGGGTCGTGCGCTCCGTACCGCTGCTGCTCTGCTTCCTGCTGCTGATGTACGCGGTCGCGGTACGGACGGCCGGGCGCCGGGTCGTCCCCGCGCCGGGGCCCGGCTGGTGGTGGGCGGGCGTGCCGATCGCCGCCGCCGTGTCCCCCGTCGTCCTCGCGCTCGTCGCCACCGGGCTCGTACCGGTCAAGGGCGTCACGCTCGTCCCCGTCACCGGCATCCTCGTCGGCGGCGCGCTCACCGCCACCGTCCTCGCGGGGCGGCGCGCGCTCGACGAACTGGAGACGCGGCGGGGCGAGGTGGAGGCGGGCCTGGCGATCGGGCTCGTCGAACGGGAGGCGCGGCTCGAAGTGGCGCGCCCGGCCGCGGCTGACGCGCTGCTCCCCGGCATGGACCAGACCCGCACGGTGGGTCTCGTCACCCTGCCCGGGGCCTTCGTGGGCATGCTGCTCGGCGGCGCGTCACCGCTGCACGCGGGCGCCGTTCAGCTCTTCGTCCTCATCGCCCTGCTCGCCGTACAGGCCGTGGCCGCCGCGACCGCCCTGGAACTGGTGGCGCGCGGCCGGATGGTCCGGC
>NZ_JBHJQI010000064.1:0-31507 GCF_042262805.1 Streptomyces sp. NPDC056361 | reverse complement strand
GGCGGTTGGCGCGGGCGGCGCGCGGGGGAGGGGCGTTCGTCCGCGTAGGACGGCGGACGGCGTTCGTCCGCGCGAAAGGCCCTGTGCGGGGGAGGGGGTGTTCGTCTGCGCGGAGGGGCCCGGTGGCAGGGGAGGGGTGTTCGTCCGCGCCGGAAGGGCCCCGTGGCGTGGGGCGGGATGTGCGTCTGCGGGAGGAGGGCCCAGTGGCGGCGGCGGGATGTTCGTCCGTGCCGGAAGGGCGCCGCGCGGGGCCCTTCCGGCGGGTCCTCGCGGGGCTTACGGCAGGGTCGTGAGGGTGATCGTGCCGTCGGCCGCGGAGTCGACGCGGAGGTGGGTGAGGTCGGGGACGTGCAGGTCGGGGGCGAAGGCCGCGGCGCGCGGGCCCACGCCCACGATCCGCATGCCGGCCGCGCGGCCGGCCTGGATGCCGGCCTCGGAGTCCTCGAAGACCACGCAGTCGGCGGGGTCGAAGCCGAGGTCCGCCGCGCCCTTGAGGAAGCCCTCGGGGTCCGGCTTGCTGGCCCCGACGCTCTCGGCGGTGATCCGGGTCGCCGGCATGCGGAGCGCGGCCGCGCCCATCCGCGCCTCGGCGAGGGCCGTGTCGGCCGAGGTCACCAGGGCGTGCGGGAGGTCGGCGATCGCGGCCAGGAAGGCGGGGGCGCCGGGGACGGGGACGACGCCGTCGAGGTCGGCGGTCTCCTCGGCGAGCATGACCCGGTTGTCGGCGTGGTTCTCCGCCATCGGGCGGTCCGGGAGGAGGACGGCCATCGTCGCGTACCCCTGGCGGCCGTGGACCACCTTGAGCACCTCGGCCCCGTCGAGGCCCTGTCGGTCGGCCCAGCGTCGCCAGCAGCGCTCGACGACGGCGTCCGAGTTGACGAGGGTGCCGTCCATGTCGAGGAGGAGGGCGCGGGCGGTGAGCGTTGCCGGGGTGACGGCGGGCATCGGGTCTCCAGAGGGGTGGTGCGGAGAACGAAGCGGTCCCGCCCACCGGTCAGGGATTGCGGGCGGGGCCACTTTGTTTTTCCACGATACAAAACCGGGGGCCGACTTGGCCAACCCGTCCGCCCCTCGGGATCGCGAACGCCTCAGATGTCGGGCGTGGCCGCTTCCAGATGGCTGCGCGTGAAGGCCCCGTACACGCCCTCGGGGTCCGTCTGCGGGTACAGCCAGCGCTGGTACGCGGCCACCGCCTCCTCGACCTCCCTGTTGTACTTCCCGTTGATGCGGCCGTCGTAGATCCACAGCGCCTGCAGCCGCAGCTGGAGCTCGCGCACCTCCGGCCCGTTGGCGCCGAGGCTCAGCGTGACCCCTGCCTCCTCCGTCTCCTGGGGCGGCTGTGCGGACGCGGTGGAGGTCGTCGGAGCCGTCGTGGGGGCCGTCGGGGTGGCCGGCGGCGCGACCGCGCCCGACGTCGACGGGCTGGGGCTCGTGGTCGTGCGGGTCGCGGACGGGGTCGGGGAGGGTGACGCCGACGTCCGGTCCGGGGTGGGGGAGGAGGACGGCTCCTGGCTCGTCGAGGAGGGGGACGGCGCCTCCGACACCGCGACGTTCAGGGACGCGCTCGTCGTCACCTCGGGCACCGCCGCCCGGTCGTCGGTCTCGTCCCCACCGCCCAGGACGGCCGCCGCGAGCGCCGCGGTCCCCGCCACGGCGACGGCCGCCACCGCCGCGACCACCACACCGCGCCGACGCCCCCGCGCCCGCTCCCCGCCGTGCGTCGGCGGCACCTCGCCGACCCCGCGCAGCAGCAGCGGCATCGTCTCGGACGGATCGCCCCCGGCGCCGGGGTAAGCGCCGTGCGCCGGGTGCGTGCTGCTCGGGTGCGCACCGGGGTGGGGCTCTGCCGGGTACGTGCCGGGGTGGGGCTCCGCCGGGTACGTGCCGGAGCCGTACGCGTCGGAGTCGTACGCGTTGGGGCCGTGCGTGCCGGAGCCGTACGCGTCGGGGCCGTCCATCCGGATCGCCGCCAGCTGGGCGGTCGGCGGGTCGTCCGTCGTGTACGCGGGAAGGAACGCCGTCGCGTCGGCGTCCGGGCTCGCGGGCCCGGCAGCATACGGCGCCTTCGGGTCACCGGACGCGGGCCCGGCACCGTACGGCGCCGCCACGGCCTGGCCGGCCGCGGGGTGCGGGCCCGCCGGGCCGTCGGACGCGTCGAGCGTCACGTACGGCCTGATCCGCAGCGGATCGAAGTCCTCGGCCGCGGCTATCTCCGCCTGGACGCAGGCGCAGCCAGGTCTGTGTACACCGCATTCAGGACAGACGTGTCCGGTCATGATGGGTCCCCTCCCCGATACAACTGCGAGCGATTATGCAGCCCACCCCTTTCTGGTGGGTGAACAGGTGTGCCCTTCCGCAGTCATAACCGGACATTCGGGCCAGGGGGGAGGGGTCGCTCAGGGGGGAGGGGAGTCCAGGGAGAGGGGGCTGGGGAGGGGCGCCCCCTCCCGCGGGGGCGCTCAGAGCTCCTTGCCGTACCAGATGTCCATGTACGGACCCGTGCAGTACGCCGGGATCTCCGCGTAGCCGTGCCGTGTGTACAGCGCGCGCGCCTCGACCAGGTCGAGGCGCGTGTTGAGGACCATCCGGCGTGCTCCGAGCGCGCGGGCCGCGTCTTCGAGCCCGTCCATCAGGATGCCGGCGCCGCCGGTCCCGCGGAACGCGTGGCGCAGGAACACCCGTGTCAGCTCGGCGCGTTCGGCGTCGAGGAGGAGTACCCCGCCGCATGCGGCCGGCTTGCCGTCGTACCGTCCCACCAGGAACTGCCCGGTCGGCGGGGTCAGTTGCTCGACGCCGTCGTCCGTGAGCCACTCGTCGATCTCGGCCTCGGTGGCGGGCCGCTTCCAGTAGCGGCCCGCCACGTCGCCGAGGTAGTCGCGCCGCAGGGCGGTCGCGTCCGGGGTGCCGACGTGCTCGGGGGAGAAATTCCAGGTCATGGGGCCATTGTGCGTCCTGCACGACCGGTCTCGCCGCCGAATTTCCTCGGCTTGATCCGGCTGGATCCTTCTTGCTCCGGCTTGCTCCGGCCTACTTCGGCGACGCCTGCTGGACGACGTCGAAGGACCACAGCGTCGAGCCGGAAGCCGCCGGCTTCGGGCGCTCGCCCCCTTCGCCGCCGCCCTGGTGCGCGGCCTGCATGGAACCGCTCATCCACGCCTGGAAGTCCTCCTCGCTGCGCCACCGGGTGTACACCAGGTACTGGTCCGTGCCCTCCACCGGGCGCAGCAGCTCGAACCACTCGAACCCGTCGGACCCCTCCACGGCCCCGGCCCGAGCGGCGAACCGCTGTTCGAGCACCTCGCGCTGCTCGGTGGGAACGGTCAGGACGTTGATCTTCACGATGCTCATAGGGGGCAGGATATGACGACCCGTGGACCCGCCGACTTCCCGGCACACGCGATCCGGGCACTGGCCGCGCGGTGGATCCCGCGGCTCGGGGACGACGACTTCGTGGTGTCGCCGGTGGGGTTGTGGCTGGCGCTGGGGGCGGTGGCGTCGGGGGCGCGGGGGGCGACGGCACGGGAGTTGGGGGAGTTGCTGGGCGTCGAGGGGGAGGCGGCCGCCGAGGCCGTGACCCTCGTCGGGCGGCGGCTCGCGGCGACGGGCGGGGTGGCGGTGGCGACCGGGGTGTGGAGCACGGTGCCGGTGCTCGACGCGTTCAAGCGGGGGTTGCCCGGGGTGCGGTTCGGGGTGTTGCCGGGGGCGGTGTGGTTCGCGTTGCCGGAGGGGGTGCTCGGGGCGACGGACGACGTGTCGCCGGGCGAGGTTCCGGACGCGCAGAAGGAGCTGGACGCGTGGGTGCGGGAGGCGACCGGGGGGCGGATCGAGGGGCTGCCGCTGGATCTGGACGGGTCCGAGGACCTGGTGCTGCTCAACGCGCTGGCGCTCAAGGCCTCCTGGCTGACGGCGTTCGAGGGGCGGCTGACCCGTGAGGAGCCGTTCACCGACGGGTACGGCGACACCTGGCGGGTGCCGACCATGCGGAAGCGGATTCCGGCGTCGTGGGTCTGGTCCGTGGGCGGGGTGACGGTGGTGGAGCTGCCCTGTGCGGGGGAGGGCGCCGGGGGGCCCGTCGTGCGGTTCGTGCTGGGGGCGGCGGGGGACGGGCCCGGTGAGGCGCTGCCGGCGGCCTGGGCGGGGCCGGGGGAGCGGAGGGCGCTCGCGGCCGAGTCGGCCGACCTGGCGCTGCCGCGCTTCGCCCTGCGGACGAAGACCGACGCCAAGGAGCAGCTGGCCGCGCTCGGCCTCGACCGGGCGATGCGTCCCGAGGCCGACTTCTCGGGGCTGTCGGCGGCGGACCTTTTCATCGACAAGGTGGTGCAGGAGGCGGTGGTCGAGGTCGCCGAGGAGGGCGTCGAGGCGGCGGCCGTCACGCAGGTGACGATGACCCGTGGTGCGGCGGCGCCCCGGCACGGAGTGGTGGAGCGGATCGCGTTCGACCGGCCGTTCGGGGTGGTGGTGCTCGACGGCGCGGGCGAGGTGCCGCTCTTCGCCGGGTGGCGGTCCAGCGCCCCGCTTGACGATTCCGGTCGGCGGGCGTAGTCCGGAATAGGGGTGTCTGTCGGGTTCTGGAGGGGGGGCGCGGAGAGGAGTCTCACCATGCTCGGTGAGCAGATCGGCACGCTTTCGGGAGAGATGACGGGAATACGGGTGCTGTCCACGGGCGGCGGTCACGCCGTCACGGAGGCCTCGTTCCAGGCGACGGGCAAGTTGCTCGGTGCGGACATCAAGGACATGGGGACGTACGAGTCGGCCCTGCAGGCCGATGGCTCGCTCTTCGGTGAGGGCCAGGGGATCAGCATGACCGAGGACGGGCAGACGATCACCTGGCACGGCACCGGTGTGGGACGGTTCAACGAATCCGGCGGGGTGGACTGGCGGGGTGCCGTCTTCTACGAGACCACCGCCGCCGACTTCATCCGGCTCAACGGGACCGCGGCGGTGTTCGAGTTCGACACCGAGGGCAGCGGGAAGGTGAGGGGCGCGATCTACGAGTGGAAGTAGCGCCCCACCCATCCCCGTTCCAGGGCCTGTCGTCACATTCCCGTCCGCCCCGCGACCCCGCCTGGCCCTAGTCGACGACGCGCGCCAGCAGCAGGCCGTCGTAGCCCTTCGTGCCGACCGTCTGGAAGGCGGTCGCGTCCAGGCGGGGCTCGCCGGCGACCAGGTCGAACATGGCGCGGGTGCCGGTGATGGCCGGGTCGTCGGGGTGCGGGGTGGCCACCTTGCCGTTGCGCACCACGTTGTCGACGATGATCACCGTGCCCGGGCGGGAGAGCTTGAGGGCCCAGGTCACGTAGTGCGGGTTGTTGACCTTGTCGGCGTCGATGAAGACGAGGTCGAAGGGGCCGGCGCCCTCCGCTTCCAGTCGCGGCAGCGAGTCGAGGGCCGCGCCCGTGCGGACCTCGACGATCTTGGCGAGGCCGGCGTGGGCGATGTTGGCGCGGGCGACGTCGGCGTGGGCGGGGTCGTACTCGAGGGTGATCAGCCGGCCGTCGGCGGGCAGGGCGCGGGCGAGCCAGATGGTGCTGTAGCCGCCGAGGGTGCCGATCTCCAGGATGCTGCGGGCGCCCTGCATCAGGGCCAGCAGGTGGAGGAGCTTGCCCTGGTTGGGGGCGACGGCGATCTCGGGCAGGCCGGCGGCGGTGGACGCGGCGAGCGCGGCGGTGAGGGCCTCGTCGTCGGGGCTGATCGTGTCGGCGAAGTAGTGGTCGACCGCGGTCCACTGAGGGTTCGTCATGCGGCCGAACGTACACCGGCGACGAGCCGCGACCGGCGCCTTTTCGCCCGTACGGCGAGGAGCGTCGTGAGGGCGGCGAGCAGCAGTCCGCCGCCCGCGGTGAGGAGCCAGGCGGGGATGCCGTCGCCGACCGTGAGGAGCCGGTCGGTGTAGACGACTTCGCGGTACGGGGTGTCGGCGACGGCCCGCAGGTGGTGGTCGTCGTCGATCCGCTCGGGGTGCGGGAACCTCTGCTCCAGGGCGGTCAGCCGGACCGGGGTGCCGCCGGTGAACAGGGCGAGGGCGTGGCTCTCGTCGCCGGCGATCCGGCCCGCGAAGGTCACTTCGGGGCGGTCGCCGCCGATGGCGGAGCGAGGCTCCATCCGGTGGTCGGCGAGGATGTAGAGGCCGAGGGTCTGCGGTGTCGCCGCGAGGCGGGAGAGCCGCATGGGGTAGACGAGTTCGGGGGAGGCGAACCTGATCCGGAGGGGGGTCAGGTTGCCGTGGAGGGCGGCGCCGTTCTCCTCGGGGGCGATGCGGACGGCGACGTACTCCCACTTTCGGTCGACGTACGGCTGGAGGGCGCCGGGGAGCCGTTCGGGGAGTTCGAAGCCGTTGGCGTGCAGCCAGTCGCCGAGCGCCTCGGGGTCGGTGGCGGTCAGCCGGGCCACGTCGAAGGGGCCGAGGCGGCCGCGGCCGACGACGCCGACACCGGGGCCGGGGGCGGCCGGGGCGGCGCCGGCCGCCCCGTCGCCCCACGGGTTGTCGAACGGCCAGTCGCCCTCGCGCGGCCAGAAGTAGTACCGGTCGCGTTCCTCGGGTGCGGTGAGGGACGCGAGCGCGTCGAAGAGGGCGGACTCGCCGAGGGTGACCTCGGCGCGGCTCGGCACCGGCATGATCCAGGCGGCCTTCCTGGCGTTCCCGTGGACGTCGAACCGCATGGCGACGGTCTCGGTGCGGCCGTCCCAGTGGACGGCCGACTCCTCGCGGTCGACGCCGATGCGCTCGGACTTGTCCGGGATCATCGCGCCGCATCCGCAGGCGTACGCCGGTGCGACGAGCGAGCCGAGCTGGAGCGCGAGCAGCGCGATGAGTGTGGTCAGGATTCTGGTGGCCGGATTGCTTCCGTGTGTCCCCCGCATGTGGGGTCGGACGCGCCCGGTGATGATCCGGTTCCGGGGGAACGGAGGACGGGGGAAGGGGGGGATGGGGGAACGGGGGAACGGGGGAACGGGGGAACGGGGGAACGGGGGAACGGGGGAACGGGGAGCGGTGCAGGGGTCAGGCGGGGGTCCTGACCCGGAGTTCCTTCACCCCGTTCAGCCAGGCGGCCCGGAGTCGGCGCGGTTCGCCGGCGAGGGTGAGGTCGGGCAGGGTGTCGGCGATGGCGTTGAAGATCAGCTCGATCTCCTTGATCGCGAGGGACTTGCCGAGGCAGAAGTGGGGTCCGCCGCCGCCGAAGCCGAGGTGGGGGTTGGGGTCGCGGGTGATGTCGAAGCGTTCGGGGTCGGTGAAGACCTCGGGGTCGTTGTTGGCGGAGGAGTAGAAGAGTCCGACCCGGTCGCCCTTGGCGATCTTCTGTCCGCCGATCTCGGTGTCCTGGGTCGCGGTCCGCTGGAAGGAGACGACGGGGGTCGCCCAGCGGACGATCTCCTCGGCGGCGGTCGCGGGGCGCTCGCGCTTGAAGAGCTCCCACTGGTCGGGGTGGGTGAGGAAGGCGTGCATGCCGTGGCTGATGGCGTTGCGGGTGGTCTCGTTGCCGGCGACGGCGAGGAGGAGCACGAAGAAGCCGAACTCGTCGGAGGAGAGGTTGCCCTGTCCCTCGGCGGCGACGAGCTGGCTGACGATGTCGGCGGCGGGGCACTCCTTGCGGGCCGCGGCCATGTTCATCGAGTAGCCGATGAGCTCCATGGCGGCCTCGGCGCCGATCTCCTCGGTGATGGCGTACTCGGGGTCGTCGTAGGCGACCATCTTGTTCGACCAGTCGAAGATCCGGGAGCGGTCCTCCTGGGGGACGCCGATGAGTTCGGCGATGGCCTGGAGGGGCAGTTCGACGGCGACGCGGGTGACGAAGTCGAAGGTGCCGTCGGCGTCCGCGCCGCGCTTCGCCTCGGCGACGATGGCGCGGGCGCGGTCGCGCAGCGCGGTCTCCAGGTTCCGTATCGCGCGGGGGGTGAAGCCGCGCTGGACGATCTGGCGGACCCGGGTGTGCTCGGGCGGGTCCATGTTGAGCATGATCAGTTTCTGGACCTCGATCTGGTCCCGGGTGATGTGCTCGTTGAAGCGGATGACCGCGGTGTTCTCGTTCGAGGAGAACAACTCGGGGTGGGTGGAGACGTACTTGACGTCCGCGTGGCGCGTGACGGCCCAGTACCCGCCGTCCTCGAAGCCGGTGATGCCGGCCGGCTGGGGGCACCACCAGACGGGTGCGGTCTGCCGCAGCCGGGCGAACTCGGGGAAGGGGACGCGGTCCCGGAGCAGATCGGGGTCGGTGGCGTCGAACCCGTCGGGGAGCCCTTCGGGGAGATGGGGGCAGGGCATCGGCAACACTCTCCATATCTGATGGGCCATCAGAAGTTGTCGGGAAAGTTAGTAACGAGTTCTACAAGTAGCAAGGGGCGGAGCGGGAACTGTTGCGTCCCGGACCCTTGCGTACCGGCGGTAGCAGTCATAAGACTGCACTCAGAACTAGAACGCGTACTAGTTCCCCCGTGACGCCGACCGACCGGGGCGCCGGGACACCCCGTCCGGTCGAGGAGAGGACGAGCTCATGGCCGCGGAACCCGTCATCGTCGAAGCCGTACGCACCCCCATCGGCAAGCGCGGAGGCGCGCTCGCCAACCTCCACCCCGCCTACCTCCTGGGCGAGACCTACCGCGAACTCCTCGGCCGCACCGGCATCCACGCCGACTGCGTCGAGCAGATCGTCGGCGGTACGGTCACCCACGCCGGCGAGCAGTCCATGAACCCCGCGCGCACCGCCTGGCTCACCATGGGCCTGCCGTACGAGACGGCCGCCACCACGGTCGACTGCCAGTGCGGCTCCTCTCAGCAGGCCAGCCACATGGTCGCCAACATGGTCGCGGCCGGCGTCATCGACATCGGGATCAGCTGCGGCGTCGAGGCCATGTCCCGCGTCCCGCTCGGCTCGGGATCCAAGCACGGCCCCGGTAAGCCGTTCCCCGACGAGTGGAACGTCGACCTGCCCAACCAGTTCGAGGCCGCCGAGCGCATCGCCCGCCGCCGCGGCCTCACCCGCGAACGCGTCGACTCGCTCGGCCTGCTCTCCCAGGAACGCGCCGCCGTCGCCTGGTCCGAGGAGCGCTTCAAGCGCGAGACCTTCGCCGTCCAGGTCCCCACCACCGAGGCCGAACAGGCCGCAGGACAGGGCATGTGGCGGCTCGTCGACCGCGACGAGGGCCTCCGCGACACCACCATGGAGGGCCTCGGCCGACTCAAGCCCGTCATGCCCGCCGCGATCCACACGGCGGGCAACTCCTCCCAGATCTCCGACGGCGCCTCCGCCATCATGTGGGCCTCCAAGCGCATGGCCCGCGCCCTCAAGCTCCGCCCCCGCGCCCGGATCGTCGCCCAGGCCCTCGTCGGCGCCGACCCGCACTACCACCTCGACGGGCCGGTCGACGCGACCCGCGCGGTCCTCGGCAAGGCCGGCATGAGCCTCAAGGACATCGACCTCGTCGAGATCAACGAGGCCTTCGCCTCCGTGGTGTTGAGCTGGGCGCAGGTCTTCGACCAGGACCTGGAGAAGGTCAACGTCAACGGCGGCGCCATCGCCCTCGGACACCCCGTCGGGGCCACCGGCGCCCGGCTCATCGCCACCGCCCTGCACGAACTGGAGCGCTCCGACAAGGAGTTCGCCCTCATCACGATGTGCGCGGGCGGGGCTCTCGCCACCGGCACGATCATCCAGCGCCTCTGACCCGTCCGCTGACCCGTCCGTTCGGCGAGCGGGCCGTCGGTCCGCGGTCCTGACCGTCCGCTCGGCGGGCGCGCCGCCGGTCGGTGGCCTCGACCGTGCCGCGTCCGCCCCGGGAGCGGGCCGTCACCCCGTGGCCTCCACCGTCTGCTCGACGAGCGCGGTGAGGTACGCGGCGGCCGGGGGCGACGCCGGTGCGAGCGCGGCGGCCTGGCCGGCCCAGAGGTTCACGTACTCGGGCCGGCCCTGCTCGGCGGCGGCCCGGCGGATGGGCTGCATCAGCGCGTTCTGCACGGGGTACGGCGGTACGTGCTCCTCGTGGGCGGCCATGTCCCGGACGAAGCCGTTCGGGATGCCCCGGGCCGTACGCCCCGAGAACAGTCGGGTCAGCACGGTCGTGCGGGCCTCCGGGGTGCCGAGGATCCGCCGGTGGGCGTCACTCGCCCCCGACTCGCTCGCGGCCAGGAACCCGGTGCCGATCTGGACGGCGTCCGCGCCGAGCGCGAGTGCGGCGGCGATCCCGCGCCCGTCGGCGATCCCGCCCGCCGCCACCACCGGGACGGACACCGCGTCCGCCACCTGCGGGACGAGGGAGAAGGTGCCGACCAGGGATTCCCGCACCGGTCGCAGGAACGCGCCCCGGTGGCCGCCCGCGTCGCTGCCGGAGGCGACGACCGCGTCCACCCCGGCCCGCTCCAGGGCCACCGCCTCGTCGACCGTGGTCGCCGTGCCGACCACGACGATCCCGCGCCGCCGGGCCTCCGCGACCAGCCGGCGCGGCGGCGGACCCATGACCAGGCTGATCACGGGCGGGGCCGCCGCGAGCAGCGCGTCGAGCTGCTCGTCGAAGTCCGGCCACGCCCGTACGTCCTCCGGGCCGGGCGCCCGTACGCCCAGTTCCTCGTAGTACGGCCGCAGGCGCTCGACGTGCTCGGCGAGCGCGGACGCCGGGAGCCCGTGCTCCTCGCCCTCCAGCGGCACCCACAGGTTCACGGCGAACGGGCGGTCGGTGGCCGCGCGGAGCCCGGCCACCAGGGCGGTGATCTCCTCGGGGGTGTGGATGTGCGCCCCGTACGAGCCGAGGCCGCCGCCCTCGGAGACGGTCGCCGCGAGCTCGACGGAGGACAGGCCGCCGCCGAAGGGTCCCTGCACGATCGGGAGCGCGACGCCGACGAGCTCGCCGAACCGGCCGGGGGAAAGGGTGGGGGGCGCGGGCACGGTCAACCTCCGGGGTCGCGGCGGGAGCCGTGGGTCCGCCGATGCCGGAATGCTAGACGACCGGTCTACTAAAAATCCACAGCGGAAAACGCCGCAGGCCCCGCCCCTCCGAGCGGAGGGCGGGGCCTTGCGGATGCGCTGTGCGGCGGCAGGTTCTCTTAGTACCAGCCGTTGGCCTGCCAGAACGCCCAGGCGGCGTTCGGGGAGCCGTAGCGCTCGTTCATGTAGTTCAGACCCCACTTGATCTGCGTGGCCGGGTTGGTCTTCCAGTCGGAACCGGCCGAGGACATCTTCGAGGCCGGCAGGGCCTGGACCAGGCCGTAGGCGCCGCTGGACGAGTTGGTCGCGGTGTGGTTCCAGTGCGACTCGTGCTCGACGATCTTGCTGAAGGACGCGTACTGCGAGGCGGGGACGATCTCACGAGCGAGCTCCTGCGGGCTGGCGGCCGAAGCCGAGCCCGTCGTGCCGAGCACCGCACCCGACGCACCCAGCAGCACGGCTGCGGTGACGGCGAAGGTCTTCTTGCGGGCGGCGACACGAGTGGTGAGCGAGCTGATCAACGTTTCTACCTAACGTCGGGTACAAGGGCCGCGCCAGGCGATTTCGGCAAGCCGGAACCAGAGCCCGGGAGACCCGGGAACTGGGGGAACCGGCCGTCCGAGGCGCTGTGGTGAGCACCGGCTGCCTGGCGACGTCCACTAGACAAGCAGCCGCGGCGGGGCCGGGGCAAGGACCCCGAATACGAGGCAGGTTCGGACCCGGGCGGAACGTCCCGCAGGGCAGGTCGGCAGGTTTCCGCAGGTCATGGCCGGGTCTGGGGCGGTTTGGGCGGGTACCGCCGCTCTACTATTCCGACTCGTACGTGACGTAGGTCCTGTGGGGCGCCTCACCCGGAGCGGGCCCTTTCCGGGCCTTGAATGTGACCTGGGCCTCGAAGTTCGCCCGCCGCGTGGCCCGCCGAAGCGCCCGGAGCAGCGTGCCGCCGACGGTCAGCGTCAGGACCACGGTCAGCGCGGCCCGGCCCAGGTCCCAACCGAGGGACGTGGCCAGGACGTACGCCAGGAACCGGACCAGGTTCTCGTCCAGCGGGGCGCCCGGCTGGAAGGACACCCCGGAACCCAGGCCCTGGAGCAGGACCCAGCCCTGCAGGTTCATGACCGTGCCGTACGCGAACGCCGCCACGAAGCCGTACGCCGACAGCATCAGCAGCTCGCCCCGGCCCCGCAGGCCCCGCGCCCCGGGGAGCAGACCCGCCCCCATCGTGAACCAGCCCATCGACAGCATCTGGAACGGCATCCACGGGCCCACCCCGCCCGTCAGCAGGGCGGACGCGAACATCGTCACCGAGCCGAGGACGAAACCGAACCCCGGCCCCAGGACCCGACCGCTCAGCACCATCAGGAAGAACATCGGCTCCAGACCGGCCGTCCCCGCCCCCAGCGGGCGCAGCGCCGCCCCCACCGCGGCGAGCACCCCCAGCATCGCCACCGCCTTCGCGTCCATCCCGCAGTCCGCGATCGTCGCCACCACCACCGCGACCAGCAGCGGCAGCAGCGCCGCGAACAGCCACGGCGCGTCCCCGGCGTGCGACGTGACCGCCGAACCGGCGTCCGCGAACAGCGGCCAGCAGAACGCGATCACCCCGATCACGGAGACCAGGACGAGCGCGGTCACGGAACGCGGTCCGAGGCGGACCGGGCGAGCGGCCCCGGGCCGGGAGCTCGCGGCCCTGGTCCTCATCGGCCCCGCCCTCACAGCGCCGCCTCCACCTGTTCGACCGTGAGCCAGTGCTGGGGCGCGAGGATCTTCGCGATCTGCGGCGAGAACGCCGGCGACGAGACGACGACCTCGGCCGTCGGGCCGTCCGCCACCACCTCGCCGTCCGCGATGATCACCACCCGGTGCGCCAGCTCCGCCGCCAGCTCCACGTCGTGCGTGGCCAGCACGATCGCGTGCCCGTCCGCCGCGAGACCCCGCAGATGGGCGACCAGCCGCGCCTTCGCCGCGTAGTCCAGACCCCGGGTCGGCTCGTCGAGCAGGAGGAGCGGCGGGCGGCCGGTGAGGACCACGGCCAGCGCGAGCGCGAGGCGCTGGCCCTCGGACAGGTCCCGCGGGTGCGTGCCGGCCGTCACCCCCGGCAGCAGCTCCTCCACCAGCGCGCGGCAGGTGCCCGGCTCCGCGTCCGCGTCCTCGTCCGCCGCCGCGCACTCGGCCGAGACCGTGTCCGCGTACAGCAGGTCGCGCGGCTCCTGCGGGACCAGGCCCACGTGGCGGATCAGCTCGCGCGGGTCCGTGGTGTGCGGGGTGCGGCCCGCGATCCGGACGGTGCCGGTGGTCGGGGCGATCATGCCGACGAGGGTGGAGAGGAGGGTGGACTTGCCGGCGCCGTTGCGGCCCATGAGGGCGATGGTCTCGCCCGGGGTGACCTGGAGGTCGATGCGGCGGAGGGCTTCGACGCGGCCGCGGCGTACGCCCAGGGCGGTGGTGCGGAGGAGAGGGGCGGGATCGGTGGGGGTGGTGGGGTGGGTGCGGCGCCGACGGAAGAAGGGGAATCCCCCACCCGGCCCCTTCCCGGAACCGGGGGCGCCGCCCCCGGACCCCCGCACCTCGAACGCCGGCGGGGCCGGGGTCCGCGGCCCCGCCGGGACCTGTCCCTCCAGTAGTCCCTTCAGCTCGCCCGACCTCCGCCGTGCGTCCCGCACCGTGAGGGGCAGCGGGGACCATCCGGCCAGGCGGCCGAGGGCCACCACCGGCGGGTGCACCGGAGAGACGGCCATGATCTCGGCCGGGGGGCCCATCGCGGCCTCGGGGAGGAGGAGGACCTGGTCGGCGTACTGGACGACGCGTTCGAGGCGGTGTTCCGCGAGGAGGACGGTCGTGCCCAGGTCGTGGACGAGGCGTTGGAGGACGGCGAGGACGTCCTCGGCGGCGGACGGGTCGAGGGCGGAGGTGGGTTCGTCGAGGACGAGGACCTTGGGGTGGGGGGTGAGGACGGAGCCGATGGCGACGCGCTGGCGCTGGCCGCCGGAGAGGGTGGCGAGGGGGCGGTCGCGGAGTTCGGCGAGGCCGAGGAGGTCGAGGGTCTCCTCGACGCGGCGGCGCATGACGGCAGGGGGGAGGCCGAGGGACTCCATGCCGTAGGCGAGCTCGTCCTCGACGGTGTCGGTGACGAAGTGGGCGGAGGGGTCCTGGCCGACGGTGCCGACGAGGTCGGCGAGCTCGCGGGGCGGGTGGGTGCGGGTGTCGCGGCCGTCGACGGTGACGCGGCCGGTGAGGGTGCCGCCGGTGAAGTGGGGGACGAGGCCGGAGACGGCGCCGAGGAGGGTGGACTTGCCCACGCCGGAAGGGCCGACGAGGAGGACGAGTTCGCCTTCGGGGACGGTGAGGTCCACGTTCCGGAGGGTGGGCGCGGTGGCGTCCTCGTACGTCACGGAGACGTTGTCGAAGCGGATCACGTGCTCTCCTTGGGGACGGGCGCGACGAAGGCCGGGAGGAGGCCGAGGAGGATCGACGCGGCCGGCCAGAGCGGCAGCTCGGGCGCTTCGAGGGGGACGACGCCGGGGTGGAGGGCGTCGGGAGCGGAGGAGTTCGCCAGGATCACGAGGGCGGCGACGGCGATGCCGGAGCCGGCGACGAGCCAGGACCGGGCGCCCCAGTGGTCGGGCCGGTAGCGGGTGCGGAGGGTGCGGCGGCCGCCGAGGCGGAGGCCGCCCAGGGCGGCGAGGAGTCCGACACCGAGGAGCGGGAGCCCGTATCCGGCGCCTTCCGCGGCGAGGAGTCCGTACGAGCCGGCGCAGATGCCGAGCAGGCCCCCGACGGTGAGGACGTCGGTGGTGCGGCGGACGGCGGCGGGGACGTGGGCCGTGCGGCCGTAGCCGCGCGCGTCCATGGAGGCGGCGACGGCGATCGACCGTTCCAGGGCGCCTTCGAGGACGGGCAGTCCGATCTGGAGGACGGCCCGCACGCCGCCGGTGGGGCGGCCGCGGAGGCGGCGGGCGGTCCGCAGCCGGACGACGTCGGCGACCATGTTCGGCGCGAAGGTCATCGCCACGACGACGGCGACCCCGGCCTCGTAGAGCGCTCCCGGCAGCGACTTGAGCAGCCGGGCCGGGTTGGCCAGGGCGTTCGCCGCGCCCACGCAGATCAGCAGGGTCGCCAGCTTGGCGCCGTCGTACAGCGCGAACACCAGCTGCTCGGCCGTCACCCGGCCGCCGATCCGCACGCCCTGCGCCCAGTCGGGCAGCGGCACCTCGGGCAGGGTGAACAGGAGGTGCGTGCCCGGGATGGGGGAGCCGAGCAGCAGGGAGAAGGCCACCCGCAGGGCGACGACGAACAGCCCGAGCTTCACGAACGCGCCGTACGAGCGGGCCCAGGGCGCGTCCGTGCGGCGGGCCGCGACGACGTATCCGGCGACCCCGACGAGCAGGCCGAGGACGAGCGGGTTGGTGGTGCGGGAGGCGGCCACGGCCAGCCCGAGCGCCCACAGCCACCAGGCTCCGGCGTGCACGGCGTTCGCCCGGCTCGCCTCGGGCGCGGCGAACGCGACCCTCGGGGCGAACCGGGACGTGAGGGCGGAGCGGCTACGGACGGGGCTCATCCGCGACGGCGGGCCTTCCAGACCGCGGCGCCGCCGAGGGCCAGGACGGCCGCGCCGCCGGCGAGCACGCCGAAGGACGGGCCGCCGCCGTGCGCGGGGGCCGCGGCGGGGGTGGGCGCGGTGGGGGCGGCGGATCCCGGGGCCTGCTCGGCGACCTGCTCGCCGCAGCCCCGCGCCGGGTATCCGGCGATCCCGCAGAGCATGGCCGCGCTGTCGTACCGCAGCGGCTTCGCCACCGCGGCCAGCGCCTCCGCGCCCGTCGCGTCCTCGGAGACCTCCGCGCAGCCGACCTTGATCGGCTCGGCCGGTGGGGTCTCGCCGGGCGGGGCGTCCGCGGGGCCGCCGAAGTCGACGACGACCGCGACCCGCTTGCCGCCGTCCTTCTTCTCCACGCCCCCGCATATGCCCGCGAAGTCGGGCGCGAGGGCCGGCCGGGAGGTGTCGCTGGTGCCCTGGCTGATCGCGAAGCGGAAGCCGATGGCGTCGCCGTCGGCGGGCCGCGCGGTCGCGGGGCCCTGCGTGGCGTACGCCCAGGGCTTCCCGCCGGAGCTCTCCCAGAACGACCAGTAGCGGTATCCGGCGGCCTGGGCCGGGGCGGCCGCGACGGCGGTGAGGGTCAGCAGCGCCCCGGCCGCGGCGCCCGCGACCCGGGCGCCCGTCCTGCCGGTCGCTCTCACTTCTTGCGGCCGCTCACGAGGAAGCCGATGCCGACGCCGACGACCATGCCGATGCCGATGATCCACCAGATGTCGAAGCCGGAGTCCTCGTCGTCGCTGGTGGAGGAGGCGGAGGTGTCGGGGGTCTTCGGCGCGGGGCCGGTGGCGTTGAGCTGCTCGACCAGGTCCGCCGTGCCGAACTCGCGGGGGTCGGTGTCCGTGGCGCGGGCGGCCAGGATCAGCTGCGCGTAGGCGGCGGGGCCGCTCTGCTTCGCCCAGGCGGCGGAGTTCTTCTCCAGCCACTCCAGGGCGGGCTTCGCCTCCTTGGCGGCGCCGGCCGCGGCGAGGGCGACGACCGCGTCGGCGGTGTTGCCGACGTCCGGCTTCTCGGTGGTGTCGGT
Organism: Streptomyces sp. NPDC056361; assembly: GCF_042262805.1. Lineage (NCBI taxonomy): Bacteria > Bacillati > Actinomycetota > Actinomycetes > Kitasatosporales > Streptomycetaceae > Streptomyces > Streptomyces sp. NPDC056361. The sequence goes on along the minus strand of NZ_JBHJQI010000064.1, from coordinate 14,979 downwards.
GGCGCCGGGCATCGGCGGGGTGGTGAGGTGGCCGGTCTTCGCGAGGGCCTTCGCCAGGTAGGAGGCGCCGTTGAGGGCGGCCCGCTCGGCGGTCGGCTTCGTCGGGTCGGTGCAGGCCGGCGGCTGCTCGGGGGAGGCCTTGGTGGCGACGATGCTCTTGCCGAGTCCGGCGAGGGTGGCGGCGGCGGTGGCGTCGGCGTTCGCGAGGAGCTTGCCCGCCTTGTCCGGCTGGTAGGCGAACGCGCCGGCGCCGTCCTGGTCGGAGCAGGGCAGCGCGAAGGAGAGGAGCGCGTCGTACGGGGTGCGGCCGTCGGCGGAGGCGTACGAGCCGGGCTTCACGCCGGTCGCGGCGAGCGCGCCGACGACGATCGAGGTGGAGTTGGCGTCGCTGGCGCCGCCGGTGCTGTAGCCCCAGCCGCCGTCCTTGTTCTGCACGGTCTTCAGCCAGGCGGAGCCGGCCTTGACGGCCTGGTCGACCTTCTCGGGGGCGGCGGCCTGGCGGCGGACGGCGCCGAGCGCCTGGACGGCGACGGCGGTGGCGTTGGTGTCCCGCATCGTCTTCGCGTCGCAGGGCGCCGTCGCGTCCGCGCGGTAGGCGGCGAACGAACCGTCCGCGCACTGCTGGCCGATCAGCCAGTCCACGGCCTGGTCGGCGGGCTGGTAGCCGGTGGCGCGCTGGGCGAGGAAGGCGAGCGACTGGCGCCAGACACCGTCGTACGTCGGGTCCGCCGTGCCGTACAGGCCGGCGGGCAGCTTGCCGGCGGAGGGGGTCGGCGAGGGTGCGGCGGCGGCCGGGACGGCTGCTGCGGTGCCGAGTACGACTGCGGCGGCGGCGAGCGCGGCGGCGCCGCGGCGGACGGTGTTCATGGGGCCCTCTCCTGCGGCCGGGCACCGGCACGCCTCGGGGGCACCAGGCTCCGGCTCCGTGTTTCCTCGACGGTGCCGGCGGTCACGTCCCGGGCGGCTTTCCCCTGTACGGGCATGATGACGACCTGCTCACTCTACCGGCCCGTACGGGGCCGGACCCGGGGGTGCGAGGCGCCTCACACCCCCGGTGACCGGCTACACCGCGATGTACGCCACCGGGTCGGTGCCCGCCGCGGCTTCCGCGCGGCCGAGCTTCACGAGACGGCGGACGTGGGCCTCGGCCTCGCTGACGGCGATGTTGCGGGAGCCGTAGGGGATCCGGTCCCAGGGGCGGTTCCACTCCATGCGTTCGGCGAGCTGCCAGGGGGTGAGCGGGGTGGCGAGGAGGCCGAGGAGGCCGGTGAGGCGTTCCTCGTGGTGGTCGAGGAGTTCGCGGACCCGGCCGGCGGCGTCGGCGAACGCGTACTGGTGGGCGGGGAGGACCTCGGCGACGCCGAGGCGGCCGATGCGTTCGAGGGAGTCGAGGTAGTCGCCGAGGGGGTCGGTCTCCGTCGCGTCGTCGGGGTCCTCGTACAGGCCGATGTGGGGGGAGATGCCGGGCAGCAGGTGGTCGCCGGAGAAGAGCCGGCCGTGGCCGGGCAGCCCGGCGGGGTGCTCCTCCTCCAGGTGGAGGCAGACGTGGCCGGGGGTGTGGCCGGGCGTCCAGACGGCGCGCAGCCGCCGGCCGGCCAGGTCGAGGAGTTCGCCGGGGACGATCTCGCGGTCGGGGAGGGCGGAGCGCAGGCCGGGCAGGGTCCGTGTCCGGCCGGAGGTGCGGGCGGCCCGCAGCGGGGCGAGGTGGTCCTCGGGGGCGCCGACGGCGGCGAGTTTGCGGGCGAGGTAGTCGAGCCAGGTGCCGGGTTCGGCCTCGCGGGTGCGGCGGACGACGGCCGTGTCGGCGGCGTGCATGGCGATCCAGGCCCCGGACTCCTCGCGGACCCGGCCGGAGAGGCCGTGGTGGTCGGGGTGGTGGTGGGTGATGACGACCCCGTGGACGTCCCGGACGGAGAGCCCGAGCGCGTCGAGGCCGCCGGTCAGTTCGGTCCAGGAGGCGGGGTCGTCCCAGCCGGTGTCGACGAGGACCGGGCCGCGGTCGGTGTCGAGGACGTGGACGAGGGTGTGGCCCAGCGGATTGTCCGGGATGGGCACCCGCAGGGACCAGACGCCTCCGCCGTGCTCGGTCACCTGGGTCATGAGCGTCCTCGTCTCTGTGTACCGGTACGGCCATTGCCCACCATAACTAGAACTGACTGCTCGTCAGAAGAGTCTGCGGTGTGGAGTCTTTGCCCTGCCTGTGACCTGCGCTCCGGTCGTCATGGTTGGTCGTTGTTGGTCGACGCGGGCTCCCCTCGCACGGCCCAGAGACGGCCCGGCCCAGCGACGCCTGGCCAGGTGGCAGTCGTTGTCAGGTGGTTTGGCTGCTAGGGCTGCGATGCGACGTTGCTGCTGCGCTGCAACGGCTCCGGAGGGCATGTGCTTGGCCCTTGTTTCTGCTGGTCAAGTGTGTGATCCCGGGCGTCATAGGGGTCGCTGTCCGCGTATAGGCCGCGCAATGTACATCACTCCGCCAGGGTGGGTGCGAGGGCGGCTAGTACGTCGACGGCCTCGCGTATGTAGTCATACACAATGCCGATGCCGAACCCGGCAGCGAGTTGGGCGTAGGTGCCGCCGCATCTCAGATGGTTCAGGGCGAGGAGAGATTGCCGACCGGCGGTCAAACGCTGCCACCGGGTCCCGATCTGCCCTTGCCGCACAGGGATCAGCCACCTGAGGCCAGAAGATGCCGCAGGACTGCTAACCTGCCGTCAAATCTGTGTGGTTGCAGACCTAATGGTATGGAGGCATCACAATGCTGACCGGACTGGGCGTTGCACTAGCAGGCGCGTGTGGGCCCGCTGTCGGTCGCGCGGCGGGTGGTGCAGCAGCGAAGCTAGCGGCCGCCCCTATGGCTGGAGTAGCAGCGCGTTGGAAGAACCGCAAGACGCGACGGGCACTGGCAGAAGTTACCTATGACGCTCTGTGCCCCCACCTCACTCCAGAGTCCGCAAAGCAGATCGCCGAGTTGCTGGAGTCACCCGATTTTCAAGCGATTGCACTTTCTGTCGCTACGCAAATCTATGCTAACGCAGGCGCCAAGAACGAGAAAAAGGAACTTGATTCCACTTTGGAGCGCTTGCGTCAACTCGTGACGCTTCGCGTTCCGGACGAAGCCATCTCGGCAGAGGTAACCCAGGCGGTATGGAACGCTCTACTTGAGAAGGTTATTTCCCATGTAGAGACAGTCAAAGCCTCAGATACATTCAGCCCCGAGTCGCGCGCCTCGATGCTCAAGATTGCAGCCTGTTATGCAGCCGCTGACGCGAAAACTGCCGAACAGTTGGCCACCCTTGAAAGTCTCGCTTCTTACCATGACTTCGAAGTCCAGCTAGCCGACCAGATTAAGAATCTGCACTCCACTATGCGGCTGCCGCACGCCGGCACAACTCGGAAGGTTCCATACAGCAAGCTGTTTGTTGAGCCCAAGCTAAGGCTTGCCGCAAAGAAGAATGAGTCGCACAACACCTACGTTCGCGCTCTCGATGAAGTGATTGCAAATAACCATCGAGTAGTAATTCTGGGAGACCCGGGAGGAGGGAAGTCAACGCTATCGCTCAAACTCGCATACGATATCGCTCGATCCTCTTTCCCTGCATCTACTGCACAGATCCCGCTACTGTTCGTTCTCCGTGACTATGTCGAGGCGTTCAGGGCTAGCAAAGATTCAATGGTCACATTCCTTGAATCCATCTGCCGCAACCCGTACAACGTGGAGCCGCCCGAGGGTGCTATTGAATACCTTCTGAACAGCGGGAGAGCGCTAGTAATTTTCGACGGTCTTGACGAGCTAACTGATACGTCTCTACGCCGCAAGGTGTCGGAGTTTGTCGAGTCTTTCGTCTACCGCTATCCATCCGTACCCGTCCTTGTCACTTCAAGGCGTGTGGGATACAGCGAAGCACCTCTCGATGAGAGTCTTTTTGCTGCAGTCACATTGGCGGAACTGAGTGACAGCCAGGTGGCCACGTATGCCGAAAAATGGTTTGCCCTTGATCAAACGGTAGAGAGAAAGCGACGGGCCGAACTCGCTACTGCCTTTGTGCGTGAAAGCCAGTTCGTGGCCGATCTGCGCAGGAACCCGCTCATGCTTTCTTTGATGTGCGGCATCTACGCTAGCGAACATTACATTCCCTCTAATCGTCCGGACCTCTACCAGAAATGCGCGCAGCTCCTGTTTGAAAGGTGGGACAAGCAGAGGGGAATCGTTATCCCGCTTCCGTTCAACGCCCATGTGCGGCAGGCTCTCAACGCACTGGCCCTCTGGATGTATGCAGACCCGAAGGCGCAAAAAGGGCTCACGCGTGCGCGACTTGTGTCATTCATGACCGAATTCCTCGTCGAGAAGCGTTTCGATGACGAGGCAATTGCGGAGGACGCAGCAAACCAGTTCGTAGATTTTTGCACGGGCCGAGCCTGGGTGCTCACCGACATGGGATCGGATACCCAGCAGAATCTCTACGCCTTCACCCATCGAACGTTCCTCGAATACTTTGCTGCGACACAACTAGTGCGAAAGCACTACACCCCGGAGAAACTATTCGATGTTCTTCACGGCCGCATCTCTTCCCAAGAATGGGAAGTTGTTGCACAACTGTCGTTGCAGATCCTGAGCCAAAACGTCGATGACGGAGGTGATGACTTCCTCGAACTCACCCTATCCGCCATTCAGGACACCGACTCTCTCGGCCAGAAGATCAATCTAACGTCATTTGCGGCACGATCGCTCGGGTTTATTGTGCCGCGCCCGCAGATTATTCAGAATATCTGCGAGCAGGCCGTCGCTCTATCTCTCGATTCCATTAGCGATTCGACCTTTAATTTCGATGCTATCGCCCTTCTGCTGGAATGCAGTCCCGAAAACCTGGAAATGGTTTCCAAGAATCTGAAGGAAGCGCTTCGACTTTCCGCGATAAGGCGTCCCGAGGACGATAAGGCACTCCTGGCGGCGCTGTCATTTCGCGAACTGGCTAGTTACAATTCCGCCTATTCGAGCGCCCTACCCTCTGGCAGCGTAGAGGTCTGGGGCGCGGTAAACAGCGATCTGCGGCAAGAACTGGCGCCGTTGATTTCTAGGCACTACGACTCAGCCTTTTGGGCTGCCCGCCTTGGTGCCGTGAGTGGAGATGTCTCCATGGGGGCCTTGATTGAAAGATTTGGGACGTCTCAACTGTGGGCATTCCAGAACTCTTACTGGGCTACAGCCATCCCTCCATTCGTATTCCATGCCTCATTCAGTGAGGGTGGCAGCTTTATTGATCCAAGCGACTTCTTTGGCCTTTCTGCGTCCGATGATTGTGTCGCCGCATTGGCGGAACTGCTTCCCGCAGCACCATGCCCGTGGGTGAGTGAGACTGAACTTATGCGTCATCTTCTCCTTCCCGTCCTGCGAGCCTGTGATGGCCCAGTCGCAGGAAAGTCCGGCCTACTGAAGGAAGGATCGATTCTAATGTTCCTTCCGATCGCGGAACTAGTAATGGCCCGGGCGGAGGGAGTTCGACGTCCGCGAGACAATGAGATCTTCGCAGTAGCCCGCACTGGCGGAAAGATGAGGCGAGTCGTTCTCAAGTGGGCTAGGGCAAGAGTAAACCCCGAAGACCGCCCCAGTGCTCTAGCAACATTGCGTGGCCTCAATTTCAGCCCTGCTGTTTCAGATTTCATCACGCGATGGATCAAAGGTGATATTGATACAGCTCAGGCCGCAAGCGTAACTCCAGATCCCGAGTCGTAACTAGGAAATTCCTCTGTTTAGGAGCCGCGACCCCATTGGTTCCGTCAGTGCTAATCAGGCCAGGCGATGCCTACAGGCCGTGGGCTCGGAACGGCGCAGCCGGATAGGGGCACCTCGCCAGACTCCGACTATTATCAGATCGACCCGCTCAAGGCGGGTGTCGCACAGACCGCTGTGAGTCATCCGTGAGCCAGCGCAGGCAGCGGAACCTGCGTGGCCGTGAATCCACGCAGGTTAGTTGGCTACATAGAAACAGGGTGCGGTGGTCTTGAAAACCGTCGTGGCAGCGATGTCACCGTGGGTTCAAATCCCACACCCACCGCGGACGAACGGCCCCTGACCAGGTAAGTCGGTCAGGGGCCGTCGTGTTGTCTGGTGCCCGCGACTGACCGTTGTTCCCTGATACTCCCCGCTCGATCGGGCACGCCAAGGGCACGGGCCCATGAGAGCTACTCGTAGATCCGAGCGGCAGTCAGGGCACGAGCGAAGAACGTCCAGTCACCTTCGCGGGGCAGATCATGACCGAAGTTTCGGTACCACCCCGGGGAGGCATCGGTCCAGGCTTGCAGGGCCTCCAAGAACCCTTCCAGCGTTGCGTTCTCCCACTGCTGACTATTGGCGGCGTGGTCTTCGCGAAGACGGGCTAGGAAGGCGCTGAAGGCCTCCCGATCGCCGAGATGATCGTCGGGTGCCAAGGGGCTCGTCATGGCACCCGATCCTAAGAGGGGCGTCCCAACGACACGCTCATCAGCCACGGTGATACCGGTACCGACGCGGAGCGACCACACCGGCCGGCACCACCTCGCGGCAGCAGCTGCTCCCCGCCCGCCCCTTCCCGGTGGTGCGGTCGCCTCACGCTGTCGTCATCCGTGACGGCGGGGGTACGGCGCCCGGCCCTACTCCGGCCCAGCAGTCGGCCGGCCATGCGCAAGAGGCCACCCCTCCCTCGCTGCTAGCCGTCTTTTGGCCGCCCGTCGTGGCCGCAGTCGGCAGCGCTCGTGGCTACGCGTGCCATGTGACGGTTGCCGTTCTTGAAGGCCTACTTTGGCTGCCCATCAACCCAAGCTGTCAGGCGTGCGGACGGCGGCCGGGCTGGAGCGGGGCGCAGACAGGAGCGCAGGCCCGGGCGACGGGCCGCGCGCGCCGCGCCGTGCGCGGCGGGTGCCTTGATGAGGTACGGAGGGTCTTATCGCGCCGACTCGCTTTGCACAGGCGGCTAGGGTGCCGTGAAGGCGCGGGCGATGGACCGCATGTCGGTGACCACTGCAACCGCGCCGGCGGCGGCGAGAGCCGCCTCCTTACCAAGCTTATTGGCGAAGCCGATACTGCCCGCGCCTGCCGCTTGTGCCGCCTCGATGTCGGTGACTGAATCGCCCACCAGTGCCGACCGCTCCGGCGATACACCGAGGATCGTCGCGGCTTCCAGCAACGGGTGGGGTGACGGCTTCATGAGGTCCGGCCGCAGGGCCGGTCGGCCGACCACGGCCTCGACGGTTCCGGAGAGTCCCTGCGCTGAAAGGTAAGCGCGCACGCAGTCGGCGGAGTTGTTGCTGACGATGGCCACTCGTCGCCCTGAATCGCGAGCGGCCACCATGGCCTCGACGGCCCCTTCCGTCGGGGGCCCGGCGACACCGACTGCCTGAATCTCCGCGCCCGTGAGTGCCGCCTCGACTGCAGCCAGGACGTCCTGCCCGCCCTCGCGCGCGAGCTGGTGAACCACCATAGGATCGTCCGTCGCGTGGGCTGCGTAGGCGAGTTCAGGGGCGAGCGTGGCGAGCAATGCCGAGAGGTCCTTTGCGACGTCGGGGGCAGGCAACCCCTGGAAGACGTGGCAGATTGGGCCGTCGAAGTCGAAGAGGATCGCGTCGTAGTCCGCGAGCGCGCTGGTCAGCGCATCAGAGTGCATCTGCGGTGGTCTCCCGTCCGATCGTCTCCCACACACTGTCGAACCACATCTGCGCCTGCTCTACCTGCTGAGCCCCGCTGGACGAGGCGCCGTCGTTGAGGGAGTGGTGAAACAGGATGGTGTCTTTGCCCACCAGGTCGTAAATCTCGATGGCTTCCCCCTGCGCGACCACCTTGTTGGGGCGGATCGGGTAGTAGCCGAAGAAGGCGTCTTCCTTGTTGACGATGTAGAGCTTGAAGAACTGCGTGCTTCGGTGGGTGCGTACGCTGACCTGGCCTTCCTGGACGAGCCCCAGGTGCTCCAGCTCGCTGATCGAGTCCGTGATGCTACGGGTGTAGCCGACCATGATGTCGTGCATGCGCGCCCGGAGCCGGGGATCGTCGGCGCAGTCCTCACGGCGTACGGGTGCCGCCTGCGGGACGCTCATGTCGGGAACGAGGATGCGCACCCGAATGTTTGAGGGCGTCAGCCGCCCGGTGCGGATCTTGTCGAGCGGTTCCTGCAGGGCGCCGTGGAGCGTTTCGCTGGAGAACCCGGCGAAGTCGATCGTCACGTTCCGGCTAGAGAAGGCCTGCTCCACGTAGGGCCGAAGCCCCGCCGGCCGCTCCGTGCGGTGGCGGACGAACACGCCGCTGCCCTTGCGTGAGACGACGAGCCCTTCGTCTTCGAGGTCGCGCAGCGCCCGCTGAATCGTGGCGCGCGCGAAGCCGTAGTGCTCCGTCAGCTTCGCGTGCGACGGCAGCTTCTCCCCAGGTCCGAGACGCCGGGTGCGGATGGCCGCGCCCAGGCTGCGGGCCACCTGCTCATACGGCGGTCGGTCGTCGTCGGGGTCCAGAGGCTCAAGCTCAAAGGTCATGCCTCGATGCTACGGCGAACCTGACTATTTGAGCAGCCTGGCTAGTCACATATTGACGTGACTAGCCAGGCTGGCTATGTTCTTCCTGTGCCCACCGGGCTAGCCAAGTGAGTCAGGCTGAACGGGTGAGCTGTGCCTCTAAGGCGCAGGTCAGGGGCGCGCTCGCACGGCACCGCCGTGCTTCGACGCCCGGAGAGCTACGGCTCGATGGAAGTGCCCGTCACGGTTGAGAAGTGAATAGAGGACGCACCGCAGCCTTCGCCAGGGAAGAGCGGCCGTTAGCAAGAACCCCAGGCACCTGCGATAAGCCGTAGGCCCTACCGCACGATCCAGCGCAAGCACCTTCGCTTCAGGCCGCCCTGCCGGCGGTCGAACAGCCCGTACGTGCGGTGAGACAAGGGCAAAGATCGCGGCCCCCTCTGGGGCCCAGAGCACGTACTCACCTCCGCAGCCTCACAGCTGCGGCCGGTTGCCTCCTCCGCCCGTCTTGTGTAGGCGGGGTCGAGGGGAGCCGGAGGAAGTCCCCTGGTTCTAACGGCGAGACCCCCCGGAGTTGCAGCTCCGGGGGGTCGGTTCGGGCCGTTCCTGTCTGAGAGGAACACACCCAATGATGTCCATCGCTGCACTTCAGGCCGTTGTTACGGCCACCGGGTTCGACGGTGAGCCGTCGGACGCGGAGTTGGACGCGATCGAGTGGGAGATGCCGCTGATTCTGGCGGAGGTCGACCTGCTCGACGTGGAGATCGACCTGTTGGACCGTCCGGCCACGGTGCTGGACGAGCGGCGCATCCGGCGGGCCCGCAATCGGGTCCTGGTTGAGCGCCGCGACCTGACGAACCGCGCCGGCCTGGCGTCGACGGGCGGTGCGGCATGACGCACGAAGCGCGCCTGGTCACCCGGTTCACGGGTAGTTGGGAGCTGTACGTCATCACCGACAGCCCGTGCACGTCGGACTGGCCCACCCACGACTTCCCCCGCGCCTCGGCGCCGAACTGGGCGGAGCGGGTCGAGGCGCTGACCGGTCTCGGCTACGAGCCGGTCGACGCCGAGGCCGACTGGGAGTGGCTGGAGCTGTCCGACCGCAACGACTGCCGCGTCCGCCTGCTCGCCTCCCTCCCCGTCCGGCCCGTCCAGGACGGGGGTGCGTTGTGAGTGGCGGGAAGCTGCTGAGTCGGGGGCAGAAGAGGGTTCTCACCCTGGCGTTCGTGCCGATGGTGGCCACGGGCGGGGCGGGGGCGTTCGGCACGTACAGCAACATCAAGGCCGTCTACGGCGAGGGCACGGCGGCCGGCGCGGTCGCGGCCGGTGAGGGCGCGACGGCTGTCCTGGCGCTGGTGCTGCTGGGGCTGACGATGCTGGGGCAGTCCTCGCCGCTGGTGATCCGGGCCGGGCTGTGGGCGCTGCCGGCCGCCGCTTCGGTGATGTCCGCGATGGCTGCCGACGACCCGGGCCGCACCGTCGTCTATGCCCTGACTCCGATGGGTATGACGGCGGCCGCCGAGGGGGCCGCGTTCCTCGCCCGGCGGATCGTGGTCCACCGTGACGGTCGTGACGCCGAGGCGGAGGCCCGTGCCGCCGCCGTGGTGCAGTCCCTCGCCTATCACCGGGCCCGTGCCGCCCACCACCCGGACGAGAAGGTCCGCAACCGCTCGGTGCGGGTGTCGTGGAAGCTGGCGAGGAAGGTCGGCGTGGGCGACGTGTCCCTGGGGGCGCGGCTGGTCGATGTGCAGCGCGAGCGCGTCACGGACGGCGCGGACGCGGCCCTGGCCGACATGTTCACCGTGACGCGGGCCGTGACGACCCCCGTCACACCCCACCCCCTCGACCACCCTCAGCGCCTCGCCCTCGACGCCCCGACCCCCTCCCGCGACGGTGAGGACACACAGGTCACAGCTGGGGACGACGCTTCGGAGCCGGAGGGCGTCACGCCCGTGACGCCCCTGCCCGTGACGCCCGTGACGACCCCCGTCACGGGAGCCGACGACGAGCCCGCGCCGGAGCCGATGGAGCCGCCGGTGACGCTCGGGGAGGTCGCCGCCGTCACGGGCGTGACGGTCCCCGAGCCGTGCGTCGCGCTCACCGACGCGCAACTGGTCGTCGTGCTGCGGTACCTGCGGTACTCGGCCGACCCGGCGCTGTCCTACCGGCAGGCCGCCACCGCGTTCCGCGCGCAGGGCTTCGTCGGAGCGGAGTCGCGTGTCCGGGCCGCCTGGGGCGCCCTGATGTCCCAGGAAGAGACCGCCTGATGACCACCATCCCCGTCTACCGGTGGCGGCTGGCCCCTGAGGGGCTGGCGACGTTCCGGCAGCTGCGGGCGCTTGGGCTGCGGCCGGCCGGTCAGCCGGTCGTGGCCCAGCTCGAACGCCCCCGCCGCCGACGCGCACCGCTGATCGCGTTCCTGTACCGGATCGACCTGGCCCGCCCGGTCCGCCCGATGACGCCGGCCCGGTGGGCGGCGCTGGCCAAGGCGAACGCGGCCCGGCAGGTCTGCCCCGAGTGCGGGCGGGATGCCGGGTACCGCATCCCCGTCTCGCTCGGCATGTGCGTCCCGTGCGCGGACGCTCCTCGACTCGCTGCTTGACCTGGAGGTTTCCCGTGGAGAGCAACACCGGGCAGGGCACGCACATGTACGTGCTGTCCCTGCAGAACAGTCGCATGGGCGCGTGCACGGTCTCCGGCACCTACACCCCGCCGGTCGGGGTCACCCGCTACGACATCCTCACCCAGCTCCGGATCGACGCGGTCCGCCAGTACCCGTCGATGGAGGGCGCCGTCGTCCTCTACTTCGACCTGCAGACCAACACCCTGACCGGCGAGGGGGTGACCCCGTGACGGACCTCAGCACCGAACCGATCCTCACCACCCCCACCCCCCAACCCCCGGCCGACCCGGCACCCGGTCCCGCCCCGGAGGTGCCGGGCCCTGAGGCGAGGGCGGGGGTGGAGCACACGGCGGGCGGCTGGCCGGTGGTCCCGCTCGCGATGACCGGGGCGAACGCCACGGTGACGCTCCTGGCCGGGGCCGCCCTGGCCGGCGGCCCGGTCGCGGCGGCCGTCGCGATGACCGGCGCCGTCGTCCTGGGCACGACCGCCGCCGCCCGCAACCGCAAGACCACCACCCAGCAGGCCACCCGCCAGGCCAAGGCGGGCAAGACCGCCACGTCATCCGGCACCCCGCGCGGCCCATCCGGCAAGGTCCCGACCCAGCCCAAGCACGGCTCCGCCACCGGGGGAAAGGCCAGTACGCGGGCCGGATCGGGATCTCCCGCATCGGGCAGGAATCCCGCTCGTCCCCAGTCGGGTTCCCTCCGTTCGGCCGGCACGGCGGCCCCCGGCAGCAGCAAGACGAGGCTGGCGAAGGGTGCCGGGCCGCGGGCAGCGGGCCACGGCTCGTCGTCCACCGGTTCGTCTGCCACGGGGAAGCCGCGGGGCCGGGTCGGGCAGGTCAAGGCACTGCGCGAGCAGGCGCGTTCGGACCAGCCGTCGCGTGCCGGGCGGCGGACGGAGACCACCGGGGCTCGCCGCCAGGTCGCCGACGCCCGCCGGGCCGCGAAGAACACCGCCCGCACCACGGCCGCCGGGAAGAAGGGGCCGGTCGGGCGGGCGGTCGGCAAGGCCGCCGGCCGCGTCGGGGCCGCCCGGGGCGCGGCCCTAGGGCGCCTGCGGAAGGCCCGCGACACCCAGGCAGCGGGGAAGGTCGCCGAGCAGCGCTCCGAGGTCCGCAAGGCCCCCGCGCGTGCTAAGGCCCGTAAGGCGCTGTGGCGGTCAGCCGCCCGGTTCCAGGGCCGCCGCCTGCTCGCCGCTCTCCTCGCCGGGGCCCTCGGCATCGTCGGGATGCTGACGACCCCGCTCGGCCGGAAGCTCGGCTGGGCCTGGCTGCAGCACCCCGGCCGCCGCCTCTACCACCGCCTCATGAAGAAGGCCCTGGCCGAGCGAGAGGACCGGGACGAGGCCATCCGCGAGCAGCGGGAGACCGACGAGGCAGCCGCCGACGCGGCGGCCGAACAGCAGGACAGCGAGCAGATCGGGGAGGCGGCCGAGCGCCCGGCCGGCCTGGTCCCCAGCACACCCACGAGTGAGAGCAGTGAGGGAGAGATCGTGTCGGGTTTCCGGTTCGAGGAGTACGCGGCGGAGATGGAAGCCGCCGCCCACAGCTACGAGCCCGAGAACGCCATGGAGATCCTCGCCATGGTCGAAGGGCTCCCCGCCGCCCTGACGTCGGTGGCGAACGTGATGAAGGTCCTGGCCGAGCGCGCCGACTCCGAGTTCCCGCTGGAGAAGGAGGTCGCGGACGGCTTCAACGACATCTTCGGCGCCCTCATGAGCGCGGTGGCGGTCGCGGAGGACATGGGGCCGCTGTTCCGCCAGGCCCACGAGCAGGACATCGCCCGCCACGAGGACCCGCGCAACGGGCCCGAGGCCGAGAAGGGATGGAACGTCTGACCATGGCACCCAACACCGCCACCACCACGGGGCCGGTGTGGGACTGGGCGGCCGGTCACGGACCCGTGACCGGCGCCCTGTCCGCCACCACCGGAGCCCTCGCCCTCGCCACCACCGGCGCCGCCACCGGCATGCCCGCCGGATGGGCGCTGGCCGCCGGCGCCGCCGGAGCCATCGGCCACACCGTCACCAGCCTCCGCGAGCGCCTCGCCGCCCGCACCATCACCATGCGCGCCGCCTCCTGGCTGCTCGGCGCCGGATGGACCACCTGGGCCATCACCACCGGCCCCTTCACCTGGGCCGCCATCGGATCCCTCGCCACCCTCGGCGTCGGCATCGGGGCCGCCGCCCGCTCCACCCTCTTCTACGAGGAGGCCCGCGAGCTGGAGGCCATGGCCGCCGCCGAACGGCAGGTCGCCCGCGAGCTGTCCGCCGAGCGGCGAGCGATTGCGGCGGAGTGGGTGGACCGGGTCCAGCGGGTGTGCGGCCTGACCATCCGGGTCCTGGCGGTGGAGATGTGGCCGACCGGCACCGGGTTCACCATCGACGCCGAACTCCCCGCCGGCGGCACCACCTACGACCGCATCGCCCGGGAGTCGGCACGGCTGTCGGCCGATGCCCGGCTCCCGCACGGCTGCACCGCCTCCGCCTCCCAGGGCATCGACCAGGGCCGCGTCCTGATCGACGTCACCACGGTGAATGTGCTGGCCGAGGAGGTCACCTACCCCACCGACTACGCGCCCCTCTCGCTCCTGACCGGGATTCCGTGGGGGCTGCGGACCGACGGCCGTCAAGTGCCGGTCTACCTGCGTGAGCAGTGCGCGCTGGTGGTCGGCCCGACCGGGTCGGGCAAGACGAACATGGTCCACACGATCCTCGCCGGGTTCGCCCGGACCACGGACGTGCTGACCTGGGTCATCGACCTCAACGCCGGTTCCGCCGGCCTGCCCTGGGTCCGCCCCGCACTGTCGGGCAACGGGCAGGGCATGCGGCCGGGCGTGGACTGGCTCGCCTCCACCCACGAGGAGGCCGCCCTGATGCTGGACGCGGCGGTGCGGATCGCCAAGCACCGCAAGATGGCCTACCAGGACCTGATGTCCAAGGCGAACACCGACCTGCTCCCGATCTCCGCGCAGATCCCGCAGATCGAGATCGTCATCGACGAGGGCGCCGAGATCCTCGCCGCCATGGACCGCCCCTCCAAGATGCTCGCCGCGAAGATCCTGGAGGTGATCCGGATCGCCCGCGCCATGGGCATCCGCACCGTCCTGACCGCGCTCGGCGCCACCGGGTCGGTGCTGGGGAACCTGATGATCCGCCGCGAAGGGAAGGTCCGCGTCGCGCTCACCGGCGGGGAGACGGAGGGCATGGACCTGGGCAAGCAGTTCCCCGGCTCTAGGGGTCTGCGCGTGGACCAGGCCCCCTACAAGGGGTCGGGGTTCATGGGCACCCCCGAATCGTCGGCCGGCCTGTTCAAGTCGTGGCGGATCCTGCCCAACCAGATCCGCGACATCGTCGCCGCCACCTCCGACCGCCACCCCACCCTCGACACCATCTCCGCCAAGGCCGCCGGCCCCGACTACGCCCGCCGCTGGGACTCATCCCGCACCGACTGGATGAACGACCACACCCCCAGCACGGCACCGGCCCAGCCGTCGCAGACCGGCGGCACGGGCGGGCTGAACCTGTCCGCGCTCCGCACCACGCAGCCCCCGGCCGAGTCGGAGGCGGACCGGCTGGCACGGGAGTTCCGCGAGCAGATCGACGCCCAGTTCGCCACCACCCCCGAACCGGCCGAGACACAGCCGCCGGCCGCACAGCCGTCCACCAGTGGGGGGCTGAACCTGTCCGCGCTCCGCGACGAGGACAACGCCGCCCGCACCGCCGCCCTCGCCCTCCTCCTCGCCGCCGGCCCCGAAGGCACCGGCGCCTCCGCCATCGCCCGGGCCCTCACCCAGGAGCACGGCACCTCCCGGCAGACGGTCGTCGGCTGGCTCAAGACGTGGACCGATGACGGCACCGCCGTCCGTGTCGGCACCGGTAC
>NZ_JBHJQI010000063.1:0-46641 GCF_042262805.1 Streptomyces sp. NPDC056361 | reverse complement strand
GTACGGACCTTGGGGTCCGTACCGGCCTCTCCTCCGTCGTGCGGGCCGCTCAGCCCTCGGCGGGGACGGGGGCGTGCAGCGGTGCCGGGCCCGGGTCCGGCTGGACCCGCGGCGCGGGGGCGGGATCGGCCGCGGCGAGCAGTGCCGGTTCCGGTTCGGGGGTGGTGCCGGGGACCGCCTCGACGACCGCGGCCGTGCGGCGCTCCGGGAGCAGGTCGAGGACCGCCTTGCGGTGCGCCTCACTGGTGGCGTCGTCGTACGGGTCGGGCGTCGCCGGCACCTGGAGGCGCAGGACCGGACCGGCGCCGAGGTGCGCGTAGCCCCGGCCGGGCGGGACCTCGGGCGTGGGCGTGGTGTGGGGCGCGGCGCCGAGGACCGCGGCGATCTGCTCCGGGGAGGCGGGGCCGAGGACGATCCGGGCCCTGGTGTGGGTCCGCACCGCCTCGCCCAGGGTCTCCGTGCAGTCGAACTGCTCGGCGACCACCACCGTGACCTGCGCCGCGCGCCCGTGCCGGAGCGGCACCTGGAGCAGCTCCTGCGGGTCGGGGCGGCCGTCGGCGGCGGCCAGGTGGCCGAGGACGCTCGGCCGGTCGAACAGGATCCACAGCGGTCGCCGGGTGTCCTCCGGCGCCGGGTGGCCCGCCTGCCGGGCCCGGTTGGCGGCGATCAGCCGCCGCTCGGTCTCGTGTGCCGCCCACTCCAGGCTGGCCAGGGAGCCGGCGAGGCCGCACTCGACGGCGAGGACCCCGTCGCGGCCGGTGAGGCAGGCGTACTCGCCGGTGCCGGCGCCCTCGATGATCAGCACGTCCCCGTGGGGGAGGGCCTGGAGCGCGATCGAGCGCAGCAGGGAGGTGGTGCCGCTGCCGGGCTGGCCCACCACGAGCAGGTGCGGCTCGGTGGAGCGGGGGCCGGTGCGCCAGACGACGGCGGGCGCGTCCTCCGTGCCGTCGGCGGCGACCACGGGCACGGTCCGCTGCACGGCGTCGGCGTCGGTGAAGCCGAGGACGGTCTCGCCGGGCACGGTGACGAACCGCTGGGCGGCGATGGTGGTCGGCAGGGCGGGCAGCACGCTCATGACGAGCAGGTTGCCCTCCTCGTCCCAGTCGAAGCGGTACTCGCGGCCGCGCCCCGACTTGGCGTGCAGCAGCTGCTCGATGCGGGCGCGTGCGGCGGGCTCGCCGTCGGTGAAGTACGGCGGGTAGGCGATCCGCAGCCGGCTGATCCGCCCGTCGTCGTCGAAGGCGTACTCCCCGAAGGCGCCGCTCCATTCGCCGCCGTGGGAGAAGAGCGGGGAGGGGTCGTCGGGGACGGAGAAGTACGGCACGAGGGCCTCGTACAGGCCCTTCAGCCGGGCGATCTCCGCGTCGTCGGGCCCGGTCTTGACGACCGGGCGTTCGCGCCCCTTCCACGCGGCCGCGCCCATGAGCGTCACGAGCGCGAGGAGCGGCCCGTACGGCATGAGGGCGACGACCAGGACGCAGGCCGCGACCAGGAGCAGCGTGGGACCACGCCGCTCCTTGGGGGTCGCGGCCCACTTGGCGCGCGCGGTCGCGGCCAGCTTCCGCAGACCACGGGAGACCGTGATCAGCGGATGGAGCACGTCGGTGGCGCTGTCGGCGGCCGTGCGCGCGATCTCTCGACTGCGAGCGATCTGTGCGCTGCCGCTGCTCAGAATGCGGGGGAGTGGTCGCCGGGCCACGAAGTGCTCCTGAAGTGGTGGAAGGGACGGAAGGGCGTCAGAACTTGATCCCGCCCAGGAGGCCGGCGAGGCTCTGCCCGCCCGCCGTGATGCTCGGTGCGATGGCGGTGCCCGCGAGGTAGAAGCCGAACAGCGCGCTGACGAGGGCGTGCGAGGCCTTCATCCCGTCCTTCTTGAAGAACAGGAAGCAGATGATGCCGAGCAGGACCACGCCTGAGATGGACAGGATCATTGGGTGTTCTCCTGGTTGAGGGGACAGTCACCATGAGTCCTTCCAAGTTCACAGCAAGTATCTATGTGACTAAAGGTGCATACGGGTGAAAAACTGTTGTTTTCACTTGACCGGCGGACGTCGCGAGCTTCCCCGGGTGGCGAAATGCCCGCGGTGCGTTAGAGCGCGTCCCGGCGATCCGGCCGGGGGCGGGCTGCGGTGATCTTTGCCGTGGACGGGCGCGGTCATGTCACCGAACGGGCAGTACCCTGTCGATTCACTCGTACGGCGGCGGTTGTCGTGCGCAGGTCGGAACAGTGGTCCACGCGGCCGCGTCAACACAGCAGGAGAGGCGGTCCCACCCGATGAGCGAGACTCCGGACCCCGAGGTCATCGAGCTGGCGTCCAAGGTCTTCGACCTCGCGCGCACGGGTGACGCCGCCGCTCTCGCCGCCTACGTGGACGCGGGCGTTCCGGCCAACCTCACCAACGACAAGGGCGACTCCCTCGTCATGCTCGCCGCCTACCACGGCCACGCCGCCGCGGTCTCCGCCCTCCTGGAGCGCGGCGCCGACGCCGACCGCGCCAACGACCGCGGCCAGACCCCGCTCGCCGGAGCCGTCTTCAAGGGCGAGGACGCGGTGATCCGAGCGCTCCTCGCCGGCGGGGCAAATCCGGAAGCCGGGACTCCGTCCGCCGTCGACACCGCCCGCATGTTCGGCAAGGCCGAACTCCTCGAGCTCTTCGGATCCCGGTGAACGGGTACTGAACCCCAGGTGAGAGCGGCATCGTAAATGTGGTCGCGGCGGCGAAATGGGTGGGTCATCATGACGTCGGGCCCGGCAAATCGGGCCACCGACGAGAGGCAGAGGAAGATGGTCACTGGCAAGCGCAGGACGACGGGCGGCCCGACATGTTGCCGCACGGCCTAGGCGTACAGAGATGTACCGCCTGACCCGGGTCATCCCGGTATCCCCCGGTCGTGTCGACAGCTTGATGTGAGGCGTCTTCCCATGTTCGATCCAGTCATAGCGCCGAGCGGCACCCTGCTCGGCCTGCTGCAGCGGGGCCGCGGCGACGGCACCCTGCACGCGCTCGCCGCGCCACGCGCCGAGGCCCTCGCGGCCCTCAACCACTGCGTTCTCGACGACCCCCGCCACGACTGGCAGGTCGAGAACCGCTCCCTGTACTACGCCCGCCTCTACCTGGACCTCCACGGAGGTCTCGACGAGATCCAGGCGCACCTCTTCGGCGCCGAGGACCACCTCGACACCGAGGAGTCCCGGACCGGGCTCGCGCTCGCCGTCCTCGGACACCTCGCCTCCTACGGACGCCAGGACGCCCTGCTCCTGCTCCGGCGCTACGCCGCGACCGGAACCAACTGGGCCTGGGCCCTGGACGAGCTGGCCCTGCGCGACGACGACACCGGACTCCGCGCGCTCGCCCTGCCCGTAATGGCCCGCTTCCCGGCCGGCCCGGAGGGCGACGCCGAACTGGCCGCCACCGTGCGCGACGCCTACGAGCCGCGCCCGTGGCGCCTGTGGGCCGAGGACCCGCGCGACGCCGTCGGCGCCCGCGTCAGGGCCGCCCGGGAACAGGGCTCCTTCGACCGCTGGCAGCGCCAGATGAGCCCGTCCGGACCCCGCCCCGGCTGGAGCGTCCGCGCCGTCCTCGACTGGGCACAGGAGGGATACGAGCGCGGTGCCGTCCTCGACGGCCCCGCCGCCCGCTGCCTCGCCGCCGTCGCCGGACCCGAGGACCGGCCGGAACTCCTCGCCGCCGCCCGCGACGGCGCCGTGGGAGCGAGGGGCGCCGCCCTGCACCACCTCGCCGCGTCACGGGACCCCGCCGTCCTCGACCTCGTCGAGGCCGCCGCCGACGGAGACTCCTCCGCCGTCGCCGAGGCCGCCGTCGCCGCCTACCGGCGCATGTGCGGAGAGGACGCCGTCGCCCGCGCCCGCGCGTGGGTCCGGCGCACCGACGCCCTCGGCGTCGCCGCCGCCGAGGTCCTCGCCTGCCGCGGCACCGCCCAGGACGCCACCCTCGTCCTCGGCGCGCTGCGCGGCACCGTACGCTCCGCGGGGCCCGACGCCCCCGAGCTCGCCGTCCTCGTCGACGGGGCCGGCCGCCTCGGGATCGCCTGCGCGGCCCCCGTGCTGCGCCACGTCTACCGCGAGACCGCCTCCTCCCAGCTGCGCGGCCGCACGGCCCGCGCCCTCGCCGCCACCGACCCCACCTTCGCGACCGGCTTCGCCGTCGAATGCCTCTGGGACTGCGAGGAGACCACCCGCGAGGTCGCGGCCCTGCACGCCGAGACCGGTGACGTCCGCGTCGCCGAGCGATTGCGCCGCCTCGCCGCGGACCCGGCCGAGGAGGCCGAGGTGCAGACCGCGGTGCGCAACCGGATAGGGCCCGACCTCCAGGTCTGACCCGGCCCGGTCAGCGACAGGTCCGACCCACCCCTCCCGGCCCGACCTGCGCGACCCCGACACCCGCCACCCGGCCCCGGGGCGGCGCGGCCCGCGGCGGAGAACCCGCCGCCCGAGGCCCCGCCCCGGGCGGCCGGCGGCCCCTTCCGGCCCCGGCGGGAAACGCTCACGGGACGTTCCCTCCCCGTCCAGATCGACGTCGGCGGGTACACGCCAAGTGCGACGACAACACCCGTATGCGTGTCGTCATCGTCACCGAATCCTTCCCTCCCGACGTCAACGGTGTGGCGCACTGCGCCCTGCAGACCGCGCGCCACCTCGCCCGGCGGGGCCACGCCCCGCTCGTCATCGCCCCCGCCGTCGCCGACCCGGCGGCGGACGCCGACGCACCCTGCGCCGTCGTCCGGGTGCCCTCCCTGCCCCTTCCCGGCTACCCCCAGGTGCGCGTCGCCCTGCCCAGCCGCCGGGTCGCGGCCGCCATCGCCGCGCACCGCGCCGACATCGTCCACCTCGCCGGACCCTTCGTCCTCGGGGCGCGCGGCATGACCGCCGCCGCCCGGCTCGGCATCCCCGCCGTCGCCGTCTACCAGACCGACCTCGCCGGCTACGCGCGCACGTACGTGGGGACGGGCGAGGCCACCGCCTGGCGGCGCCTCCGCGCCGTGCACGGCGCCGCCGACCGGACCCTCGCCCCGTCGTCCGCCGCCGCGCGCGACCTGGCGGACCACGGCGTCGGCCGCGTCCGACTCTGGGGACGGGGGGTCGACACCGACCGCTTCCGACCGGAACTCCGCGACGAGGCCCTGCGCCGCGAACTCGCCCCCGGCGGGGAACTCCTCGTCGGCTACGTGGGCCGCCTCGCCCCCGAGAAGCGGGTGGACCTGCTCGCCGGCGCCTGCGCGCTGCCCGGCGTACGGGTCGTGGTCGTCGGCGACGGCCCGAGCGGAACGGCCCTCCGCACCGCGCTGCCCGGCGCCCGGTTCCTGGGCCGCCGCACCGGCGACGACCTCGCCCGGATCTTCGCCTCGCTCGACGTGTTCGCCCACACCGGTCCCTACGAGACCTTCTGCCAGACCGTCCAGGAGGCCATGGCGAGCGGGGTCCCGGTGATCGCCCCCGCCGCCGGCGGGCCGCTGGACCTCGTCGACCACGGGCGGACCGGGCTCCTCGTACCGCCCCGAGACCCGGACGCGCTGCGGGACGCCGTCGCCTCCCTCGCCGCCGCACCGGAGAGACGCGCCGACTACGGCCGCAGCGGCCGGGCCGCCGTCGAGGGCCGCACCTGGGAAGCCCTCGGCGACGAGCTGATAGGGCACTACCGGGAGGTCCTGCGCGAGCGGACGGCGGTGGCGGCGTGAACGGACTCCGCACCGACGGCGGCGCACGTGCCGAGGGCTCGGGCGCCGCCGTCCGGGACACCGGCTCCGCACCGGGCGGCGGGCTCCGGATCGTGCGCCTCGCCAACTTCGTGACCCCCACGTCGGGCGGCCTGCGCACCGCCCTCGACCGACTCGGCCGCGGATACCTGGAGGCCGGACACGAACCGGTCCTCGTCGTCCCCGGCGACGCCGCGGGCGACCACCTCACCGAACAGGGCCGGGTCGTCACCCTGCCCGGGCCCGTCCTGCCCGGCACCGGCGGCTACCGGGTCCTCGCCGACCGGCGCCGGGTGCGCCGGCTCCTCGACGAACTCGCCCCCGACCGGATCGAGGTCTCGGACCGCACGACCCTCCGCTGGACGGGGGAGTGGGCGCGACGCGCCCGCGTACCGGCGGTCATGGTCTCCCACGAGACCGCGGACGGGGTCCTGCGCACCTGGGGCGTGCCGCCCGCCGTCGCGGCCCGCGCGGCGGACCGGCTCAACCGCCGCACGGCCTGGGCCTTCGCGCGGATCGTCTGCACGACGGAGTGGGCGGAGCGCGAGTTCGTACGGATCGGGGCCCGCAACGTCGTACGGGCCCCCCTCGGCGTGGACCTGCAGCGCTGCCGGCCCGGCCGCCGCAGCACCGCGCTGCGCGCCCGGTACGCGGACGGGCAGCGCGTGGTGCTCCTGCTGTGCTCGCGCCTCTCCGTCGAGAAGCGGCCCGGCACCGCCCTGGACGCCCTGGAGGCGCTTCGGGGCGCGGGCATCGCCGCGACGCTCGTGGTCGCCGGCGACGGGCCGCTGCGGGGCGTCCTGGAGCGACGGGCCCGCGAGCGGCGCCTCCCGGTGCGGTTCCTCGGGCACGTCGCCGACCGGGAGGCCCTGGCCGACCTCCAGGCGGCCGCCGACGTGTGCCTGGCGCCGGGGCCCGCGGAAACGTTCGGCCTCTCCGCCCTCGAAGCCCTCGCCTGCGGCACCCCCGTCGTCGCCAGCGCCTCCTCCGCGCTGCCCGAGGTCGTCGGCACCGCCGGCGCCTCCGCGGCCGACACCCCGGCCGCCTTCGCCACCGCCGTCCGGGGCGTCCTCGCCATCCCGGAGACCGACCGTCGGCGGGCCGCACGCGCGCGTGCGGAAGGCTTCTCCTGGGACCGTTCCGTCGCCGCCTTCCTCCAGGCCCACGACGCCCTACCCGCCCCCGGCCCCCGCCGCCCCGAGGAGCCCCGCCGATGACCGGGAGCACCCCGGGCCGCGGTCCGGGGGAGGGGCTCGTCGGGGGCGGGACGACAGCCGGGACAGTGGATCCCGAGCCGGGGCCTGGGGTCGGGCCTGGGCCTGGGCCTGGCTCCGCGTCGGGGCCGGGGCTTGCCGCTGGGCCCGGGGCCTGTTCGGGGCTCGCCTCTGTGCCCGGGGCCGGGTCGGCACTGGCCTCCGCGTCCGGGCCCGCGCTTGCCTCCGCGCAGGGGCCCGCGCTTGGCTCCGCCTCCGACCCCTCCTCCGGCCCCGCCTCCTCCTCCGGCCCCTCCGCCTCCGAGCCGGGCCCGGTCCCCGTCCCCCGGCAGCCCCCCGGCCCCCACGGGCCGCTCCGGTTCGCGGTCCTGGGCGACTCGCTCAGCGAGGGGATCGGCGACCGGGTGGACGGGGCGTGGCGGGGATGGGCGGCGCTGCTCGCCGAGGGGCTCGCGGTGGAGGGGCGGCGGACGGAGCTCCTGAACCTCGCCGCCGGAGGGGCCCTCAGCGCGGACGTCGAGGGCGACCAGGCCACCCGCGCCCTCGCCTTCCGGCCGCACCTCGCCTCCGTCGTGGTCGGCGTGAACGACACGCTGCGCCACACGTTCGACATCGGGCTCCTCGCCCGCCGCCTCGACCGGGTCTGCGCCGACCTCGACGCCGCCGGAGCCGTACTCCTTACCGCCTGCCTCCCCGACCCCGGACGGATGCTCGGCCTGCCGCCGCCCCTGGCACGGCCGCTGGCCCGCCGGCAGCGCTCCGTCAACGCCGTCGTCCACGCGCTCTCCGCCCGGTACGGAGCCGTCCACCTGCACCTCGCCGACCCGGTCTGGACCGACGACCGCAGCCTGTGGAGCGCCGACCGGCTGCACCCCGGTGAGCGGGGCCACCGTGCCGTCGCGGCGGAGTTCCACGGGCTCCTCGCCGACCGGGGGCTCGCGCACGGCGTGCCGCCCGCGCGGGAACCGGCCGAGCCGCCCCCGACCCGGGCCGAGACCCTGTGCTGGCTCGCCACTGCGGGCACCGGCTGGGTCCTGCGGCGCAGCCGCGACCTGCTGCCGCAGCTCGTCCTGCTCGCCGCCGCCGAACTGCGCCACTGGGCCGACGGCACCGGCGGCGCGCCCCTCGACGCGCGCGCGGAGGCCGACCTCGCCGCCGCCCTCGCGGCCACAATGGGGAGATGGACGGGCGCTGGGAGTTCTGGATCGACCGGGGCGGTACCTTCACCGACGTCGTCGGGCGGCGGCCCGACGGCCGGCTCGTCACCCGCAAGCTGCTCTCCCACGACCCCGCGCGGCGCCAGGACGCCGCCGTCGCGGGCATCCGCCTCCTGCTCGGCCTGGGACCCGACGAACCCGTGCCCGCCGACCGGGTCGCCGTCGTGAAGATGGGCACCACGGTCGCCACCAACGCCCTCCTGGAGCGGCGCGGCGAACCGACGGTCCTGCTCGTCACCGAGGGCTTCCGCGACGCCCTCCGCATCGCCTACCAGAACCGGCCCCGGCTCTTCGACCGCCGCATCGTGCTGCCCGAGCCGGTCCACGCGCGCGTGATCGAGGTCCCCGAGCGGATCGACGCCCACGGCGGGGTCGTCCGCGCCCTGGACGAGCCGGCCGTCGCCGAGGCCCTCGCCGCCGCCCACCGCGACGGCTTCCGCTCCGCCGCCGTGGTGCTCCTGCACGGCTACCGCCACCCCGAGCACGAGACCCGCGTCGCGGCGGCCGCCCGCGCCACCGGCTTCGCGCAGGTCAGCTGCTCGCACGAGGTCAGCCCGCTCATCAAGCTGATCCCGCGCGGGGACACCACCGTCGTCGACGCCTACCTCTCCCCGACCCTGCGCCGGTACGTCGACGAGGTGGCCCGCGAACTCGCCGGCATCCGCCTCATGTTCATGCAGTCCAACGGCGGTCTGCGCGAGGCGGCCCACTTCCGGGGCAAGGACGCCGTCCTGTCCGGTCCCGCCGGCGGCGTCGTCGGCATGGTCCGCACCTCGGCGGCGGCGGGACACGACCGGGTCATCGGCTTCGACATGGGCGGCACCTCCACCGACGTGTCGCACTACGCCGGGACCTTCGAGCGCGAACTCGGCACCCAGGTCGCCGGGGTGAGGATGCGCTCCCCGATGATGAGCATCCACACCGTCGCGGCGGGTGGCGGCTCCGTCCTGCACTACGACGGACGGCGCTTCCGGGTGGGCCCCGACTCGGCGGGCGCCGTCCCGGGCCCCGCCTGCTACCGCCGCGGCGGCCCGCTCACCGTCACCGACGCCAACGTCATGCTGGGCCGCGTCCAACCCGCCCACTTCCCCGCCGTGTTCGGCGACACCGGGGACCGCCCCCTGGACGCGGCGGTCGTGCGGCGGCGGTTCACGGACCTCGCCGCGGACATCGGCGACGGCCGCACCCCCGAGGAGGTCGCGGCCGGCTTCCTGGAGATCGCCGTCCTCAGCATGGCCAACGCGGTCAAGAAGATCTCCGTCCAGCGAGGCCACGACGTCACCCGGTACGCCCTCACCAGCTTCGGCGGCGCCGGCGGCCAGCACGCCTGCGCCGTCGCCGACGCCCTGGGCATCGACACCGTTCTCGTCCCGCCGCTCGCCGGAGTGCTCTCCGCGTACGGCATCGGTCTCGCCGACGCCACCGCGATGCGGGAGCGGTCCGTCGAGGCGGCGCTCGACGATCCCGGGACCCACGCGCGCGTGACGGCGCTCTGCGGCGAACTCGCCGACCGGACCCGGGAGGAGCTGCGTTCCGACGGACTGCCCGACGAGGCGATCAGCACCCGCGCGCGCGTCCTCCTGCGGTACGCGGGCACGGACGCGGCCCTCTCCGTGGACCTCGCCCCCGCCGAAGCGATGAAAACCGCGTTCACAGCGGTCCACCGGGCGCGGTACGCCTTCACCCTGGACCGGGAACTCGTCGTCGAGGCCGTCTCCGTGGAGGCCGTCGGCACCGCCGGTCCGCACGGCCCGGTGCTCGTCGACCCGACGGAACGCACCGGCCCGCCGGAGCCCGGCACCACCGTGCGGATGCACAGCGGAGGCACCGCCCACGACGCCCCGCTCCACCGGCGCGACGACCTGCGGCCGGGCGACGCGGTGGACGGCCCCGCGATGATCGCCGAGGCCGACGCCACGACCGTCGTCGACACCGGCTGGCGGGCCACCGCGACCGACGGGGGCCACCTCCTCCTGCACCGCGTCGCCGCCCGCCCCGCGCGCGTGGCCGCCGGCACGGACGTCGACCCCGTCCTCCTGGAGGTCTTCGACAACCTCTTCATGGCCATCGCCGAGCAGATGGGCGTCCGCCTGGAGAACACGGCCCAGTCGGTCAACATCAAGGAACGCCTCGACTTCTCCTGCGCCCTCTTCGACGCCGAGGGCAACCTCATCGCCAACGCGCCCCACATCCCCGTCCACCTCGGCTCGATGGGCGAGTCCATCAAGGAGGTCCTGCGGCGCCGCGGGGACGACCTGCGCCCCGGCGACGTGTACGCCGTCAACGATCCGTACCACGGCGGCACCCACCTGCCCGACGTCACCGTCGTCACCCCCGTCTTCGACGACACCGGCGACGAACTCCGGTTCGTGGTCGCCTCCCGGGGCCACCACGCAGAGATCGGCGGCATCACACCCGGCTCCATGCCCGCCTTCAGTCGGACCGTCGACGAGGAGGGCGTCCTCTTCGACAACTGGCTGCTCGTCCGGGACGGCCGGCTGCGCGAGGCCGAGACCCGGGCCCTGCTCACCGGCGCCCGCCACCCTTCCCGCGATCCCGACACCAACATCGCCGACCTCCGCGCCCAGATCGCCGCCAACGAGAAGGGCATCGAGGAACTGCGCCGAGCGGTGGACGAGTTCGGGCTCGACGTCGTCCGGGCCTACATGCGCCACGTCCGCGCCAACGCCGAGGAGTCCGTGCGCCGCATCGTCGCCCGCCTCCGCGACGGCGCGTACCGCTACGAGACCGACGGCGGTGCGGTCATCGCGGTCGCCGTCCGCGTCGACCGCGAACGGCGCTCCGCCGTCCTCGACTTCACCGGCACCTCGCCGCAGCTGCCCGGGAACGCCAACGCCCCCACCGCCGTCGTCATGGCCGCCGTCCTGTACGTCTTCCGCACCCTCGTCGACGAGGACATCCCGCTCAACAGCGGCTGCCTGGAGCCCCTGGAGATCCGCGTCCCGCCCGGCTCGATGCTCGCGCCCGTCCACCCGGCCGCCACCGTCGCCGGGAACGTCGAGACGTCCCAGGCCGTCACGGGCGCCCTGTACGCGGCCCTCGGCGTCCAGGCCGAGGGCTCCGGCACCATGAACAACGTCACCTTCGGCAACGCGCGCGTCCAGTACTACGAGACGGTCGCGAGCGGCTCCGGCGCCGGGGACGGTTTCGACGGCGCCGACGCCGTCCAGACCCACATGACCAACTCCCGGCTCACCGACCCCGAGGTCCTGGAGTGGCGCCACCCCGTCCGGGTCGACTCCTTCGCGGTACGGGAGGACAGCGGCGGGCGCGGCCGCTGGCACGGCGGCCACGGCGTGGAGCGGCGCCTCCGCTTCCTCGAACCGATGACGGTGGCCCTCCTCACCGGCCACCGCAGGGTCCCCCCGTACGGCATGGCCGGAGGGGAGCCGGGCGCCCTCGGCGAGAACCTCGTGGAGCGCGCCGACGGCACGGTCGAGCACCTCGGCGGGGCCGCCACCACCGAGGTGGGCACCGGCGACGTCCTGGTCCTGCGCACCCCGGGCGGCGGGGGCTACGGCCCGCCGGCGACGGACGGGTGAGGCCTCACGGCCGCACGCGCGACCGGAAGGCCCGTCACACCGCTCACCGCACCGGCACGAACCGCACGGCCGTCCCCGGCACCGCCTGCGCCGCCGCGTCCAGATCGGCCTCCCGGACCACCCCGACCACCGGGTAGCCGCCGGTGGTCGGATGATCCGCGAGGAAGACCACCGGGTGCCCGTCCGGCGGAACCTGGACCGCGCCGAGGACCATGCCCTCGCTCGCCAGCTCTCCCGGCACGGCCCGTTCCAGGGCCGCCCCTTCGAGCCGCAGTCCGATCCGGTTGCTCGCCGGGGACACCCGGTACGCGCGCGTGGCGAGGGCGCGGAGGGCGGCGGCCGTGAACCAGTCGTCGCGGGGCCCGAGCCGGACGCGCAGGACGAGCTCGTCCGGGGGGCCCGGCCAGGGCGGCGCGTCGACCCGCCCCCGTACGGCGGTCTCCGCGCCCAGCGGCAGGACCGTCCCCTCGGCCAGCGGCTCGGGGCCGAGCCCGGACAGGAGGTCGGTGGAGCGGCTGCCGAGGACCGGTTCGACGCCGATCCCGCCGCCGAACGCCACGTACGAGCGCAGTCCGCGTACGGCGGCGCCGATCTCCAGGACGGCACCGGCCGCCACCCGGACCCCGGTTCCCCAGGCCGCCGGGCGCCCGTCCACCCGCACCGGGCACGGCGCACCGCCGACCGCGACCGTCACGGCGCACCGGGGCCGCAGCGCGCAGCCGTCGACGGTGGTCTCCAGGACCGCCGCCGACTCCGCGTTGCCGACGAGCCGGTTGACGAGCCGTGCGGCCGCCGGGGCGAGCGCACCGGACCGCGGCACGCCGAGGTGCGCGTAGCCGGCGCGCCCCAGGTCCTGCACGGTGGTCAGGG
This sequence comes from Streptomyces sp. NPDC056361, assembly GCF_042262805.1. Taxonomy (NCBI): domain Bacteria; kingdom Bacillati; phylum Actinomycetota; class Actinomycetes; order Kitasatosporales; family Streptomycetaceae; genus Streptomyces; species Streptomyces sp. NPDC056361. The sequence continues at coordinate 34,062 of NZ_JBHJQI010000063.1, read as the reverse complement.
CTCCGGCCCGGACCACGGCGACGGCACGGTCGCTCATCGAGCGCCCTCCGCCGCCACGCGCGCGGTGGCCCCGGCCGCGTCTCGGGCGGCCGGGGCGTCCACCGCCGTGAACCGGACCCGGGTGCCGGGCGCGAGGAGCGCGGCCGGCTCCCGGGAGGCGTCCCAGAGCACGGCGTCCGTGGTGCCGATCAACTGCCAGCCGCCGGGGGAGGAGCGCGGGTACACGCCGGTGTAGGGCCCGGCGAGGGCGACCGAGCCGGCCGGGACGGCCGTACGGGGAGTGGCCCGCCGCGGCACCTCGTACCGCTCGTCGAGCCCCGTCAGATAGCCGAAGCCCGGCGCGAACCCGCAGAAGGCGACCCGGAACTCGGCCGCCGTGTGGATCCGCACCGCCTCCTCGGCGGACACCCCCCACAGCGCGGCGACCTCCGCGAGGTCGGGCCCGTCGTAGCGGACCGGCAGCTCCACCGTCCGGCCCGCGCGCGCGTGGAGCGGCCCCACCTCCCAGCCGGGCAGCTCGGCGGCGAGCCGGTCGGGGTCCGCGACCCCGTCGAGCAGTACGGTCCGCGCGGCCGGCACGATCTCGCGTACGGCGGGCAGCGCACCGGCCGCCCGCCGACGCAGCAGCTCGGCGTGGAACGCTTCCGTCCGCTCGCCGCTGCCCAGCTCCACCAGGAGTGCCCGCTCGCCCACCCGCAGGACCCGGGGTGCCACGCCGGTCACGCGAAGGCCTCCACCCGTACGCCGGACCGCTCCAGGCGGTCCCGGACCCGCCGGGCGAGGCCGACCGCGCCGGGGGTGTCGCCGTGCAGGCACAGCGACCGGGCCCGGACGGCGACGGAGGCGCCGCAGTGCGCCGTCACGACCCCGAACCGGGCCATGGACACCGATCGCTCCACCACCTCGGCCGGGTCGGTGACGACGGCCCCGTCCTGCCCGCGCGGCAGCAGGGACCCGTCCGCCCGGTAGGCCCGGTCGCCGAACGCCTCGGGCACGACCGGCAGCCCGGCCGCCGTCGCGGCCTCGTGGAGCCGCGACCCCGGCAGGCCCAGGACGGGCAGCGTCCGGTCCGCGAGGAGCACGCCCTCGACGACCGCCGCCGCCTGCGGCTCGTCGTGGACCACCCGGTTGTACAGGGCGCCGTGCGGCTTCACGTACGCGACGCGCGACCCCGCGGCCCGCGCGAACACCTCCAGGGCGCCGATCTGGTACGCCACTTCGGCGGCCAGTTCCGCGGCCGGCACGTCCATCGACCGCCGCCCGAAGCCGGCCAGGTCCCGGTAGGACACCTGCGCCCCGATCCGCACCCCCCGCTCCGCCGCGAGCTCGCACACCCGCCGCATGGTGGCCGCGTCCCCGGCGTGGAAGCCGCAGGCCACGTTGGCGCTGGTGACGACGGACAGGAGCTGTTCGTCGTCGGTCAGCGTCCAGCGGCCGAAGCCCTCGCCGAGGTCGGCGTTGAGGTCGATCGAGGACGAGTCCATGTCCCGTGTCCTTTCCCGTGCCGGTGGAGGAGGTCCGGTGGCGGTCAAAATAAAGGATCGTTCAACAATCCAACAAGAGGCATGTTGTCGCCTCCCCGCATCTGGGGTTGACTCGGCCGCGGACGCGAGGAAGGGAAGGGACGCCGTGGACGCGAACGCGACCGTCGAGGCCGGGGGACTGGCGGACGACCGCGCGCTGCTCGGGCGCACGAGCACGGCGCAGCGGGTCGCGGACATCCTGCGGACACGGATCGCGGAGGGCTACTTCCCGCCCGGCACGCGACTCTCCGAGGACGGCATCGGCGGCGCCCTCGGTGTGTCCCGCAACACACTCCGCGAAGCCTTCCGGCTGCTCACCCACGAGCGCCTGCTCGTCCACGAACTCAACCGGGGCGTCTTCGTCCGGGTGCTCGCCGTCGGTGACGTGGACGACATCTACCGCACCCGCAGGCTCGTCGAGTGCGCCGTCGTACGGGGCCTCGGACACCCCCCGTACCCCCTCGACGGCCTCGTCGGCGCCGTCTCCGAGGGCGGGGCCGCGGCCCGCGCCGGCGACTGGAACGGCGTCTCCACGGCCAACATCCACTTCCACCGGGAGCTCGTCGCCCTCGCGGGCAGCGCCCGCACCGACGAGCTGATGCGGAGCGTCCTCGCCGAGCTCCGCCTCGCCTTCCACGTGGTCGACGACCCGCGCGCCCTCCACGAGCCCTACCTCGTACGCAACCGCGAGATCCTGGACGCCCTGCGGGCCGGCGAGCGGACCACCGCCGAACGGCTCCTCGCCCGCTACCTCGACGAATCCCGCACCCGCGTCACGGCCGCGTACGCCCGCGCCGTCGACGCCCCGACGGGCCCGGCCGACTGACCTCCGGGCACCCAGGGAGCCCGCGACGGGCGCTCAGGGAGTCCGCGACGGGGCCCGCGCCACCCCGCCCGCGGGCCTCCCGCGGCCCGCCCGTCCGCCCTCCCGGAGCCCGGTCGCATCTGCGCCGTTTCGACCGTTGTCAGTTCGAGGACCTAATCTGTCCACCGTGACTTCGCCTGCCTCGACGGACCTCGCTCCGCCCCAGCTCAGCGCGGGGCCGCGGCCCGCGCAGGGCCCGGCCGCCGACGAAGGGCTCGCGCGGCGCCTCCGCGCGCTCGCGTGCACCGCCCCGCTGCACGACCTCGACGCGCGCAAGGCCAACCTGGCCGGCGAGTACACGGTCTACGCGATGGCCGAGGTGGCCCTCGCCGCGATCGACCTCATCACGCTGAACATGGACTTCGACACCGGCGCCGACCACGAGCAGATCGTCGCCCGCCTGCTGCCCCGCGTCGCCGCCCAGGCCCCCGACCGCCCCGCCGCCGAACACGAGCGAGTGGCCCGCTGGGTCCTGGAGAACCTCATCAACGTCGGCAGCGTCGACCGCGGCTTCCGCGCGGTCTACGGCACCTTCGGGACCGACGGGGTCTACGTCCGCAGGGACTACGACTTCAAGCTCATCGAAGAGGTCCCCGGGTACGGCGGCGGCGTCTACCTCCGCACCACCGACGAAGCGGTCAACGTCCTCGTCGGCGCCCTCGACACCGACGTCACCAGCGCCCAGATCGCCGCCGAGGTGAAGCTGGAGGTCCTCATCAACCGGGGCCGCCTCGCCGACGCCCAGCTCGCCGCCGAGCAGGCGCGCTACCGGACCGTGCAGTACGCCGAGGTCCTCCGCAAGACCCTGGAGGCCACCCGGCGCAACGTCCGCGCCGTGGACTGGCTCAACACCGTCCCCGACATGATCGCCGAGGCGCTCGACCACGTGGCCGACCGCTACCGCCACGAGAACGCGATCCTCACCAACATCCGCCGGGCCCGCGACGAGGCCGAGGCCACCTCCGACGCCAAGACGGCCGAGCACAAGCGGCGCGCCGCCGAGCTCGTCGACATAGTGAAGGACTGCATCCGGCGCCACACCCAGCTCCAGTCGCGGCTCCTGGAGGCCGGCCCCCTCTTCCGGGCCGAGCAGGACCGGCAGGCCTTCGCCGCCCCGGCCATGTACACCGGACTCGACCTGTACGGGCAGCTCGTCGCCCCCGTACTGCCGCTCCCCGTCGAGCAGGCCACCCGGGTCACCGACGCCTTCTTCGCCCGCGGCACCGGACTGCGCACCCCCGCCTCCGTCCGCCTCGGCGATCTCGTCGACCTGCTGCTCACCCCGCCCGTGGAGCGCGAGCACCTCGGCGCGGAGATGCCCGAGCCCGACCTCATCGCCACCCCCGACGACTCCCGCTTCAGCGAGGAGCAGCTCGCGAGCGCCCAGCGCCTGCTCGACCTGGAGCACGACGCCCCGCGCCGCCTCTCCGGCCTGCTCGCCGACGCCCGCCGCCTCGACCCCGACCTGCCGTACCTCGTCGCCCTCCTCGCCGTCCACGCGGCGAGCCCCCCGGTCGGCACCGCCTACCGGCAGGGCGAGGAGCGCCTCCTCTTCGCCGTCGACGACGGCACCCCCCTCGACGACCCCGAGTTCGGCGGCGCCGACCTCATCGTCGGTACGGCCCTGCTCGACGCGGCGGGCATGGCCGCCGACCGCACGGAGGCCACGTGACCCTCGTCCCGCAGGCACCCGTGCCCGCCCCCGACACCACCCTCCCCGCCATACCCGCGCAGGCTTCCGCCGCGGAACCGGTACCCGCTGCGGAACCCGTACCCGCCGCGGAACCGGCACCCGCTGTCGCACCGGCCCCTGATCAGGAGCCGACCGCTGCCGTCGTACCGGAGCCGGCCGCCGACCCCGTACGGGAGCCGGCCGCCGACCCCGTACAAGAACCGGACCAGGACCCGGACTTGGACCCGGACTTGGACCCGGAACAGGAACCGGACCAGGAGGCCGACCGGACCGACGCGGCCGAGCCGTCCGCCGGTCCGCGCCTGCGTGCCGTGCTCGTGCACCCGCCGACCGGTGTGCGCGGCGACGGCGAGGCCGCGCCCCCGCAGGAGTCCGGCGCGGGGGACGAGCCCGCCACGGCCGGCGGCGCACGGCCGCGGTTCGGGACCGTGCCGATGCCGGCCCGCGCCGCGCAGGCGCGGCGCCGGGACCTGCCGTCCGTACGGGCCGTGCGGCTGACGGACGAGCCGCCCGCGCCCGTCGACCGCCCGGCCTCCACGGCCGCCGCCGTCACCCCCGTCCCGCTGCCACTGCCGCGACCCGGCACCGGCACCGGCACCGGAGCCGTACCGACCGAGAGCCGTACCGAGGAGCCCCAGCCGTGAGCGAAACCCACGTCGAGCACGCCGACGCGTGGAGCGAGCAGGAGCCCCCGCAGCCCGCGGCCCCCTCCACCGGCGGCGTCAGCGCGTCCGCCGTCACCCCCGCGGACGCCGCCGACGCGGCCCGGCTCGTCTCCTTCGGGCTCCAGCCGAAGCTGCTCCCGGCCCGTGACGCCGAATACACCGAGCTGCTCCGCCGCTACCGCGAGGACCCCGGCTTCGCGCGCCTCGCCGACGCCGTCGCCACCGGCCTCGGCCTCATCGTCCTCGAGGTCTCCCCGCGCGCGGGGATGGCCGTCACCGCCGGCGAGGACTCCGTCTTCGCCGTCCGCATGGGCGACTACGCCCGCCGCGCCTCCACGGACTCCGCCGACCGGTTCCTGCACGGCCTGGCCCACCTCGCCGTCGCCGCGATGGCGTTCCCCCGCCCGGAGGACCTCGCCGACGACGCGTACATCGGCCGCCTCACCGTCAACGGCGTCGACGCCTTCGTGCGCCAGGCCTGCCTGCGCCTGGAGCAGCGCGCCGAGGAGCAGGGCGAGAACACCGACCCGGCGTCCGACGCCCCCGGCCTGGAGGCGGCCTGGCGGATCTACGCCCGGCGCAGCGCCACCGGCGCCACCAAGGACGCCCGCAGACTCGCCGGATCCACCACCGGCATCGTCGGCAAGGCGGCCGCGTTCCTCACCGACTCCGGCTTCCTGCAGCGCACCGGCGACGAGGGCGGCGGCTCCTACCGCACCACGGCCCGCTACCAGCTCCAGGTCCGCGACATGGCCGGCTCGGCCGCCATGGCCGAGCTCCTGGAACTCGGCGTCGTCCCCGTCAGCGACGGATCCGCGACGCTCCTCCCGCCGCCCGAGGGCGACGACCTGGAACTCGCCGCCGACGCGGGCCTGCCGTTCCATGCGTGACCGCCCCGCGTGACCTCCCCGCGCAACCGACCTTCCTGAGCACGACGAGCACGAGAGTCCCTCGCCATGTACGAGCTGTCCCGGGTCCGCCTCTACTCCATCGGCCCCGCCGGTGCGCGCTACGCCGACACCGTCCTGGACCTGCGCGGGGTCGGCGCACCCGTACCCCACCCCGCCCCCACCCAGGCGGAGTTCTTCGAGGAGGAGCCGGTCGGCCCGCCGCGCCGCCCGGCCCCCGCGGGCGTGCTGTTCCTGGAGAACGGCGGCGGCAAGTCCGTCCTCCTCAAGCTGATCTTCTCGGTCATGCTCCCGGGCCACCGCAACACCCTGGGCGGCGCCAGCTCCGGCGTGCTGCGCAAGTTCCTCCTCGCCGACGACTGCGGACACGTCGCCCTGGAGTGGCAGCACACCCTCACGGGCGAACTCGTCGTCGTCGGCAAGGCCAGCGAGTGGCGCGGACGCCAGGTCTCCAACGACCCGCGGAAGTTCGCCGAGGCCTGGTACTCGTTCCGGCCCGGCCCCGGACTCAGCCTGGACAACCTCCCGGTCGCCGAGGCGACCTCGGTCCGGCCGCCCGTCGAGGGCGCCTCCGGCGCGACCGGCCGCCGCCGCACCATGAAGGGCTTCCGCGACGCCCTCACCGAGGCCGGCAAGGCGTACCCGCACCTGGAGGTGGTCTGGGAGGAGATCCACGACCGCTGGAACGAGCACCTCGGCGACCTCGGACTCGACCCCGAGCTCTTCCGCTACCAGCGCGAGATGAACGCCGACGAGGGCGAGGCCGCCGGCCTCTTCGCGGTCAAGAAGGACTCCGACTTCACCGACCTGCTGCTGCGCGCCGTCACCGACACCCGCGACACCGACGGTCTCGCCGACCTCGTCGGCGGCTTCGGCAACAAGCTGGGCCGACGCGCCGAACTGACCGCCGAGCGCGACTTCACGGCCGGCTCCGTGGACCTCCTCGGCCGGATCGTCGACGCCGCCGGAACCCGGTCCCACGCGCGCGACGTCCACGCGGGCGCCGAGCGGCGCACCCGCACCCTCGCCCGCAGGCTCTCCGCCCGCGCCGCCGAGGAACGCGGCCGCGGGGCCGAGCTGGCCCAGCAGGTCACCTCCGCCGCGCACGCCGTCGACGACGCCGAGACCGCCCGCGGCCGCAGCGCCCTCATCGCCGCCGAACTCGCCTACCGGCACGCCTCCCTGGCCCTGACCGCCGGCGAGAAGGGCGCGGCCTCCCAGCGCCGCGAACTCACCGACGCCCGCACCCTGCACTCCGCCTGGCAGGCCGCCGAGGCGGTCCTCCGCCACCGTGCCGCCGGCGACCGCTCCGCGCGCGTGGCCGCCGCCATCCGCGAGGCCGAGCGGGACGCCGCCCCCGCCCTCGCGGCCCGGGCCGAGGCCGCCGCCGATCTCGTACGGGCCCTGGCCACCGCCGCCGAGGAGGGCGAGCGTCGCGCGGCCGAGGAGGAGGAGCGCTCCACCGCCCTCCAGGAGGTCGGCGAGACCGCCCACCGCGACGCCACCGCCGCCGCCACCGAGGCCCAGCGGGCCCGCAGCGAGGCCGGCCACCTCCGCCAGCGGCTCGCCGAGGTCGAGCAGGAGACCGCCGAGGCCGTACGGGCCGGCTGGCTCGACGACTCCGCGCCCGACGCCGACCCGGCCCGCGCCGCGCTCGCCGCGAGCGACGCGGAGAAGACCACGGTCGCCGCCTGGGACACGGCCCGCGAGGCCGCCCGCACGGCGGCCGACCGGGCCCGCGAGGCCGCCGGCGCCGAATCCCGCGCCGAACTCGCCGCCGCCCGCGCCGCCGACGCGGCCGAGGCCGCCGGGAACGCCTACGACGCCGAGCGTCGCGCCGCCGAGTCCCTCGCCGCGGAGGAGCGCTTCGCCGACCTCCTGAGCCTCCCGGCCGGCGACCTCCCTGCCCGCCCGGCCGCGGGTTCGCCGCTCCCGGGCCAGCGCGCGACCGGACCCGCCGGCCCGGCCGGCCCGGCCGAGGGATCCGCGCCGGACGACGGAACCCCCCAGGGACCGCTCACCGTCACCGAGTTCGACCGGTACGCCGACGAACTCCGCACCATGCTCGACCAGGCCGTCGCCTCCGCCGAGCGCCAGCTCTTCGACCTGCGCACCGCCGCGGCCGACGACTCCCGCATCCTCGGCGCCCTCGGCGACGGCGGCCTGCTGCCGCCCGGGCCCGACGTCCTCGCCACCGTCGAGTTCCTCGGCGAGCACGGCATCCCCGCCCTCCCCGGCTGGCGCTACCTCGCCCAGGCCGTGGACCCCGCCGACCACGCCCGCGTCCTCGCCGCCCGCCCCGAACTCGTCGACGGCGTCGTGATCACCGACCCCGTCTCGTACGGGCGCGCCCGCGAGGTCCTCGGCACCGCCGCCCTGCTGCCCCGCTCCGCCGTGGCCGTCGGCACCGCCGCCGCCCTGCTCGCCCCCGTGCCCGCGCGGGAGTCGGCCGAGGACACCGGCGTCTTCCTCGTCCCGCCGAACCCGGCCATGCACGACGAGCACGCGGCCGACGAGGAGCGCCACGCCCTGCGCGCCCGCGCCGCCGCCCGCGACGAGGAGATCCGCTCCCTCGCCGCCCGCCTCGCCGGCGACCGCTCCCTGGCCGCCCGCATCGGAGCCTGGCGCGCCGACTGCCCGCCGGGCATGCTCGCCGAACTCGCGGCCGTCGCCGCGACCGCGCGCGAGACCGCCGAGGCCGCCGCCGCCACCCTCGACGAGGCCCGTACGGCACGGGCGGAGGCCGATGAGGCCGCCACCGACGCGGCCCAGGTCAGGGACGAGCGCCAGGAGGCCGCCCAGCGCGCCCGCCGGGTCGCCGACGCCCTCGCGGGCCTGGCGTTCCGCCTGCGGGAGCGCTCCGCCTGGCAGGCCAAGCTCCGTGAACTCGCCGACGACGCGACCGAGTCCGAGGCCCGGGCCCAGACCTGCCTGGAGCGCGCCAGGGCCGCCGACGAGGACCGTCGCGCCACCCAGCGCGCCGCCGACGACGCCCACCGCACCGCCCGCGCCCTGCGTGCCGAGCGCGCCGAGATCGCCGGCGCCCCCGACACCCTCCCCGAGGAGGACCCGGCCGCGCCCCGTACCGCGCTCCCCACCCTCCGCGAGGCGTACCGGGCCGCGTCCCAGCTGTACGAGAAGGTCGGCGTCGGCGCCGACCTGCGCGCCGAGCAGGCCCGCGCCGAGAGCGACGAGTCCGCCGCCCTCGCCGAGCTCGACCGCCTCACCAACAAGGTCCGCACCCGCGCCGAGCAGCTCCTGGAGTCCACCGACGGCGCCGACGGCCCGTCCCGCCAGGCCGCGGCCGCGCGCGCCGAGGCCCTGGTCCAGATGCTGGAGACCCGCGCCTCGGAGGCGAGCGAGAAGCTCGGCCGGCTGCGCGGCGAGGCCGAGCGCCTGGCCCCCGAGGACGGCGAGGCGCACACCGAGCTGCCCGAGGAGCTGGTCCCCGCCGACGCCGAGCGGGCGCAGGCCCTGCTCCGTACCGCGACCGCCGAACTGGCCTCCCGCACCATCGCCCTGGAGTCGGCCCGCGCCGCCCACTCCGGCCTGCTCCGGGACCACCGGACCGCCGAGGACGCGGCGGGCGGCTTCGACGAGACCGCCGCTCTCCTGCGGGACCTGCTCCGCGACCACGCGGACGAGGAGCGGGAGGAGCCCGAGCCGTTCCGCGGCACCCTGGAGGAGGCCCGTACGGTGGCGGCCGAGGCGCGCCGCTCGCTGCGCGGCCTCACCACCGAGCTGTCCGCCGCCGACGCGGCCGTCCGCGAGGCGAGCGACATCCTGGTCCGGCACGCCAACTCCACCCGCTTCGAGCAGGTCCGCACCCCGGCACGCCAGCAGATCCGCGAACTGCCCGCGTCCGCGCTGCCCGAGCACGCCGCCAAGTGGGCCGAGGCGTTCGCCCCGCGGCTGCGGGTCCTCACCGACGAGCTGGAGCAGCTGGAGCGCAACCGCGACTCGATCGTGGACCGGCTCCGCGGCCTCGTGGAGTCCTCCCTCGCGACCCTCCGCTCCGCCCAGCGGCTCTCCCGGCTCCCCGAGGGCCTCGGCGAGTGGTCCGGCCAGGAGTTCCTGAGGATCCGCTTCGAGGAGCCCGACCAGGCCACCCTCGCGGAGCGGCTCGGCGAGGTCGTCGACGAGGCCACCCGCGCCGCCGTCAAGAAGAACTCCGACCTGCGCCGCGACGGCATGTCCCTGCTGCTCAGGGGCGTCCAGGCGGCCCTCGAACCCAAGGGCGTCTCCGTCGAGATCCTCAAGCCGGACGCGGTGCTCCGCGCCGAGCGGGTGCCCGTCGGGCAGATGGGCGACGTCTTCTCCGGCGGTCAGCTGCTCACCGCGGCCATCGCCCTGTACTGCACGATGGCGGCGCTCCGCTCCAACGACCGGGGCCGCGACAAGCACCGGCACGCGGGCACGCTCTTCCTCGACAACCCGATCGGCCGTGCCAACGCCACGTACCTGCTGGAACTCCAGCGGGCCGTGTCGGACGCGCTCGGCGTCCAGCTCCTGTACACGACCGGCCTGTTCGACACGACCGCGCTGGCCGAGTTCCCGCTGGTCATCCGGCTCCGCAACGATGCCGACCTCCGGGCGGGACTGAAGTACATCAGCGTGGAGGAGCACCTGCGCCCCGGCCTGCCGCAGCCCCGCACGGAGGGGGAGGCCATCCACGGCGAGATCACCGCGACCCGGATGTTCCGCCGCCACCAGTCCGACGACCCCGCCCCGGTCGCCGCGTCCTGACGGGAAGCGGACGGGCCGACGGGAGGCACGAACGAACGGCCCGGCTCGCCCCGGAAACGAACGAACGGCCCGGCCCCCCTCGGGGGACCGGGCCGTTCGTCGTCGTCCGTGGGATCAGGCGGCCTCGGACAGCCGTGCCGTCTCCGACCGGTTCTCCTCGCGCCGCTCACGGCGTGCCTGGCGCGCCGTGCTGCTCGGCTCCGACACCACTCCGTTGCGCTGGCGCCACACCTGACGGGTGATCCAGACGTCGAGGACACTCCACGTGGCCACGACCGTCGACGCCACCGAACTGATGGTCATCGGGAACGCCAGCCAGGCCCCGGCGACCGTGCAGTAGAACGCCACCACGGCCTGGACGAGCGTCACCGAGGTGATCATCACGGCCCGTACGGCGGCGTTCCGGACCGGATCCGGCATCCGCTGCCGGCCCTTCGTGTCCTCCACCCACAACTGACGCGCGGACCGCGCCTCGTGTTCCATTGTTCCGTCACTCCCCACCGCTGAAAGACCTCAGGGTTGGCTGCCCGTTGTGAGCGCCTTTACGCGGACAGAACCCTCCCCGTACCTATTGACGCACGACAGAGGGAAAAGGTTTCGCCCGCCCCCGGGCGAATGCCACCGGAGTTCGACCGGAACGAACAGTTCCAGCCATCCCCGCCGGTGGGAGAAATGGCACGCCATCAGGTGTCCTACGCCACAGTGGCCGATCCCAACTCCCCGAATACCAGGACAAGTCATGATCAACGCTCACTCGACAGGCTGAAAATCGCGCGGACACGCCTTCGAGATGGCCGTGATGCAGTAGTAGGCTCGCGCCGCCGTTTGTTTGAAACCGAAGGTTGACGCCGCGTGTTGACGCCGGACGTCACGAACGTGAAGGACCTCCGTGGCGCACGGGGGCCGAGCAGGGGGAGGCCATGCGCTTTCGCGGGAAGTCCATCCGCCGGAAGATCGTGGCGTTGCTCCTCGTACCGCTCATCTCCCTGACCGGCCTGTGGGGTTTCGCCACGGTCCTCACCGGCCGCGAGGCCGACCAACTCCTCGACGTGGGCTACATCGTCGAGAAGGTCGGCTACCCCCTGGAGGACACCGCACGGGTCATCCAGATCGAACGCCGCCAGTCGCTGATCTACCTCGCCGACCCCCGGGGCTCCGACGCCCTCGGCTCCCTCCGCGAGACCCGCCGGGCCACCGACCGGCAGATCGCCCGCATCCGAGCCAACGCCGCCGACCCCGGCGTACGCGACGAGATGCGGCCCGTCACCGCCCAGCGCCTCAACTCCCTCCTCGAAGCGCTCGACGGCCTCGCCTCGCTGCGCCGCTCCGTCGAGAAGCGCAGCATCGGCCGCATGCAGACCCTCGACTTCTACAACCGGCTCGTCGACCCCTGCTACAGCTTCCTCATCACCCTGCACGCCCTCGAGAACGTCGAGATGGACAAGCAGGGCCGCGCCCTCGTCGGCGTGACCCGCGCCCGCGAACTGCTCTCCCGCGAGGACGCCCTCGTCCTGTCCGCGCTCGTCGCCGACCGCGTCACCGCGCAGGAGATCCGCGCGATATCCGACCTGGTCGCCAACCGCGAGCAGTTCTACGCGGTCAACCTCGAACTCCTGCCCGCCTCCGAGCGGGAGCGCTTCGAGAAGTACTGGCGCAGCCCCGACACCCAGCCGCTGCGCACCGCCGAGAACGCGATCATCGCCGAGGGCGCCACCGACAGCCCGCGCGCCATCACGGCCGCGCGCTGGCAGGACCAGGCGAGCCCCGTCCTCGACGACCTCGCCCGCGAGAACACCGCCGCGGGCGACCGCTACCAGGACCGCGTCCAGCCCGCCGCCTACAGCGTCCTCCTCAAGGTCGGCGTGGCCGGCGTCCTCGGCTTCCTCGCGCTGCTCGCCTCCATCGTCATCTCCGTCCGCGTCGGCCGCGAACTCGTCCGCGACCTGCGGCGCCTCCAGAAGGAGGCCCAGGAGGTCTCCGGCGTGCGCCTGCCCAGCGTGATGAGGCGGCTCGCCGCCGGCGAGCAGGTCGACGTCGGCACCGAAGTGCCCCACCTGCGGTACGGGGACGACGAGGTCGGCCAGGTCGGCCAGGCCCTCAACACCCTCCAGCGCGCCGCCGTCGAAGCCGCGGTCAAGCAGGCCGACATGCGCCGCGGCGTCTCCGAGGTCTTCGTCAACCTCGCCCGCCGCAACCAGGTCCTGCTGCACCGCCAGCTGACCCTCCTCGACACGATGGAGCGGCGCACCGAGGACACCGACGAGCTGGCCGACCTGTTCCGCCTCGACCACCTCACCACCCGCATGCGCCGGCACGCCGAAGGCCTCGTCATCCTTTCCGGCGCCGCCCCCTCCCGTCAGTGGCGCAAGCCCGTCCAGCTCATGGACGTGGTCCGCGCCGCCGTCGCCGAGGTCGAGGACTACGAGCGCATCGAGGTGCGCCGACTGCCCCGCCTCGGCGTGGGCGGACCGGCCGTCGCGGACCTCACGCACCTCATCGCCGAACTCCTGGAGAACGCCACCGTGTTCTCGCCCCCGCACACCGCCGTGCAGGTGCTCGGCGAGCGGGTCGCGAACGGCTTCACCCTGGAGATCCACGACCGCGGCCTCGGCATGAACCCGGACGCCCTCCTCGACGCCAACCTGCGGCTGGCCGAGACCCCCGAGTTCGAACTCTCGGACACCGACCGCCTCGGCCTCTTCGTGGTCAGCCGGCTCGCCCAGCGCCAGAACGTCCGGGTCTCGCTCCAGACCTCCCCGTACGGGGGCACCACCGCGGTCGTCTTCATCCCGGCCGCGCTGCTCACCGACGCCCCCGAGACCCAGGGCGCCGGATTCCGGCTGGACCGCAAGTCCCTGGAGCGCGTGGACCGGCCCGAGGACGCGTCCCCCGACAGCGGCACGCTGCCGCTCCGCCGGCCGGCCCTCGCCAGGGTGCCGGACACGGCCGAGGTGCCCGGCCCGCTGGACGGCCCGGTCGAGTTGGAAGCCCCGCTCGGCAGCGACGACTTCGACGTGCTCATCGACCGGTCCGCGGACCTCCTCGACACCGAGAGCGAGCGCGGCGGCCTGTTCCGGCCCCGGGACCGGCGCCGCGGCGGACTCGCGTCGGCGAGCGAGCAGCACCAGCAGGCCCCGGACCAGACGACCCGCCGCGGCGAGGACGACGAGCCCGCCGACGGCGCCGTCGCCGGCCCCGTACCGCTGCCCCGCCGCCGGACCCCCACGCTCGTCGTGGACCACGGCCGCCGGGTCGACGAGCCGGACCGCGCCGGCGGGCCCGACCGCGCCCACCCGCTTCCGGAGCGCGCCCATCCGCTCCCCGGCCGGGCGCACCCCGACCCGGGCCGGGCGACCGAACGCCCCGGCGCCTCCCGACCGCACGCCCACGGCGGCGGTCAGGACGCCGCGACCGGCTCCGCGCGCGCCACCGGCCCCACCCTCGTCCCCGTACCCCCGCAAGGCCCCGTACCGCCGGCGGGCCTCCTGCCGGACGGGCTCGTCCCGGACGGCCTCGTGCCGCCGGAGAGCCACGACCCGTTCGGCGGGCTGCCCCGCCGGGTGCGTCAGGCGAGCCTCGCGCCGCAGCTGCGCGAGGGCGACCGCCCGGCCGACCGCGGGACGGGAGTGCGTGCCGGATCGCGTACGACCGCCGGCGACGAGCGACCCGAGTCCTTCGAGCGTGACGCCGAGGAGGTACGCGCGCGCATGGCCGCCATGCAGCGAGGCTGGCAGCGCGGGCGGCGGCACGACGCCGGCCAGGACGACCCGACAGCACCAGGAACGACACCCGAGGGGGACGGTCGATGACCGCACCGAACGCCGCAGCACACAGCACCACCTCCGGCCACGGACACGGAAACGGCGAGCTGAACTGGCTCCTCGACGAGCTCGTCCAGCGCGTCGGCTCCATCCGGAAGGCCCTGGTGCTCTCCAGCGACGGTCTCCCCACCGGCGCCTCCCAGGAGCTCACCCGGGAGGACGGCGAGCACCTGGCCGCGGTGGCCTCCGGCTTCCACAGCCTGGCCAAGGGCGTCGGCCGCCACTTCGAGGCGGGCAAGGTCCGCCAGACGGTCGTCGAGCTCGAGGACGCCTTCCTGTTCGTCACGGCGGCCGGCGACGGCAGCTGCCTGGCCGTGCTCGCGGACGCCGACTCCGACGTCGGCCAGGTCGCCTACGAGATGACGCTGATGGTGAAGCGGGTCGGGGCCCACCTCACGACGGCCCCCCGGACCGGCCTGCCCTCGGGAGGGTGAGTGGGACGGCATGAGTGACGCAGCCGAGCGGAACCAGCTGAAGCAGGGCCGGACCCCCGGCCACCACCACTGGTTCGACGACGACGCCGGGCCCGTGGTCCGTCCGTACGCGATGACCCGCGGCCGGACGAGCGCCGCCACCCGCCACCGGCTCGACCTGATCGCGGTGGTGGTGCCCGAGCCCGCCGCGGACGACCCGGGCCGGGACCAGACGCTCTCCCCGGAACACGTGGAGATCGTCGAACGCTGCTCCGAGCAGCCCCAGTCGATCGCCGAGCTCGCCGCCGGCCTCGACCTCCCCGTCGGGGTGGTCCGGGTCCTCGTAGGCGACCTCGTCGAGGACGAACTCGTCCATGTGACCCGCCCCGTTCCGCCGGCCGAGCTGCCGGACGTGAGCATTCTTCGCGAGGTGATCAATGGCCTTCGGGCGCTCTAGCCGCAAGAAGTCCTTCGTCGAACCGGTGACCCTGAAGATCCTGGTCGCGGGCGGGTTCGGGGTGGGCAAGACGACGCTGGTCGGCGCCGTCAGCGAGATCCGGCCGCTGCGGACCGAGGAGATCCTCAGCGAGGCGGGGCGTCCCGTCGACGACCTGCACGGCGTCGAGACCAAGACGACCACCACGGTCGCCATGGACTTCGGGCGGATCACCCTCCGCGAGGACCTCGTCCTGTACCTCTTCGGCACTCCGGGCCAGGACCGCTTCTGGTTCCTGTGGGACGAGCTGGCGCAGGGCGCGCTCGGCGCGGTCGTCCTGGCGGACACCCGCCGACTGGAGGACAGCTTCGCGGCCATCGACTACTTCGAGCGGCGCGGCATCCCGTTCACGGTGGCCGTCAACTGCTTCGAGGGCGCGCGGCGGTTCCCCGCCGAGAGCGTGCGGGGCGCGCTCGACCTGGACCCCGAGGTCGAGCTCCTGATGTGCGACGCGCGCGACCGCGAGTCGGTGAAGAACGTCCTCGTGGCCGTCGTCGAGCACGCCCTCGTCCTCGCCGACCGGACCCACGCGGCGGCGACGACCTGACGGGAGGCCCCCACCGGGGCCTCCTCCGCGACGAGCACCGGGCGCGCGCCCTCGGCGCACCGCCACCGCGGACCCGCGCCCGGCGCGGCCACCGCGGACCCGCGACCGTCTGCGCCCGGCGCGGCCACCGCCCGCCGCGCGCCCTCAGCGCACCGCCACCACCGCCGAGCCGTGCCCGAACAGGCCCTGGTTGGCGGTGATGCCGACCCGTGCCCCGGGCACCTGGCGGTCGCCCGCCGCGCCCCGGAGCTGCCAGGTCAGTTCGCAGACCTGGGCGATGGCCTGGGCGGGCACGGCCTCCCCGAACGAGGCGAGGCCGCCGCTGGTGTTGACGGGCAGCCGCCCGCCGAGCGCCGTGGCGCCCTCCCGGAGCAGCTTGGCGCCCTCGCCGGCCGCGCAGAGCCCGATGTCCTCGTACCACTCCAGTTCCAGGGCGGTGGACAGGTCGTACACCTCGGCGAGGGACAGGTCGTCGGGCCCGATCCCCGCCTCCTCGTACGCGGCGCGGGCGATCGACGCGCGGAAGGTGTGCGCGGCGGGGGAGACGGCCACCGCCGAGTCGGTCGCGATGTCGGGGAGGTCGAGCACCGCCTTGGGGTAGGTGGGGGAGACCGTGGACACCGCCCGCACCCGGACCGGGTCGGGGTGCCCGTGGCGCCGCGCGAACTCCATGCTGGAGAGCACCAGCGCGGCGCCGCCGTCGGAGGTCGCGCAGATGTCGAGGAGCCGCAGCGGGTCGGCGACGACGGCGGAGGCCGCGACCTCCTCGGCGGTCACCGCCTTCCGGTACCGGGCGAGCGGGTTGAGTGCCCCCGCCGCCGCGTTCTTCACCTTCACCCGGGCGAAGTCCTCGGCGGTGTCGCCGTACAGGTCCATGCGGCGGCGCGCGTAGAGCGCGAAGTACGCGGGGTTGGTCGCCCCGAGGATCCGGAACCGCAGCCAGTCCGGGTCGTCCGGGCGTTCGCCGCCCGCCGGGGCGAAGAACCCCTTGGGCGTCGAGTCCGCGCCGACGACCAGGACCACGTCCGCCAGCCCGGCGAGGATCTGCGCCCGCGCGGTCCCGATGGCCTGGGCGCCCGAGGCGCAGGCGGCGTACACGCTGGTGACGCGGGCCCCCTGCCATCCGAGCGCCTGGGCGAAGGTCGCCCCGGCCACGTAGCCCGGGTATCCGCACCGCACGGTGTCGGCGCCGACGACCGAGCCGATGTCGGACCACTCCAGACCGGCGTCGGCGAGCGCGGTGCGGGCGGCGGCCGTCCCGTACGAGACGAAGCTCCGGCCCCATTTGCCCCACGGGTGCATTCCGGCCCCGAGCACGGCGATGTCGTTCACGACCGCTCCTCCCGTCGCTCCTGTGCCACGGGCCGCCAGTTCCAGGTGGTCCAGACGTGCCGGTCGTCCTCGTTCAGGACCCCCGGCACCACCTCGACCTCCGTACCGACGGCGAGATCGGCCGTCGACACGCCGGGCGCGGCCTGCCCGAGCACCACCATCGCCTCGGCCGCCAGCTCGACCGCGACGAGGGTGTACGGCTCCCAGGGCGCCTCCGGGTCGGAGACGTAGGGGGCGGGCGGGCGGTAGCGGCCGTCGGTGTACGACCAGACCCGGCCGCGCGGCGAGAGCGGTACCTCCGCGAGCTCGCCGCCGGGGCAGCCCGGGTTGCGGCACCAGCCGTCCTCGCGCGGGAAGAAGACCGACGCACAGGCCGAGCAGCGGGTGCCGAGCAGCCGGAACTCCGCCTCCGGCACGGTGTCGTCGGTGAACCAGCCGTCCACCACCGGTCTGCGCGTCCGTGCCATCGAGGCCTCCCCGTACCACCGACCACCACTGATCTGACGAACCGTCAGGAGTGTGGCACGGGGCGGCCCCGACGCGGAAGACTCAGTGCCCGGCCACCGACCGCCTCGCCACCGGGAAGTCGAAGAACGTCGACGGGAACGGCTCCGGCTTGAACGTGAAGTGCCACCACTCCTCCGGCAGGTTCACGAAGCCCTGCTCGGCCAGCACCCCCTTGAGGAGCTGCCGGTTGGCCCGCTGGACCCCCTGGATCCGCGGGTCGTCGGTGTGCGACCGGGTGTCGAAGCAGTCGTACCCGGTCCCCATGTCCACGGAGTCGTCCGGAAACCGCTCCTCCCGGGGCGCGTAGCACTCCACCAGCCGCTCGCCCGGCACGTACGCGCGTGTGGGCACCGCCGGCAGCCGCACGACCGTCAGGTCCACCGTCGAACCCCGGCTGTGCCCCGACTTCTCCGCGATGTAACCGTCCGCGAACAGCCGGGACTTGTCGACCAGCGGATAGAACTCCCCCTTCATCCGCTCGTCCGCCAGGTCCTTCGCCCAGCGCACGAAGTGGTCGACGGCCCGCTGCGGCCGGTAGCAGTCGTACACCTTCAGCGAGTAGCCCCGGGCCAGCAGCCGCACCTGCGCGCGGTGCAGCGCCTCGGCCGCCGGCCGGGTCAGGATGCACAGCGGCTGCCGGTAGCCGTCGACCGGCTCGCCCACGAAGTTGTGCGTCGTCGTGTAGCGCATTTCCTGGATGATCGTCCGGTCCACCGAGCCCAGTGCCACGAACTCCCGTGGCGCCTTCGGCTCCGGCGCGGCGGACGCCGGGGGAGCGGGGGCCGCGACGGCGCCCGCGAGGGCGAGCAGCCCGGCCGAGGCCGTGACGGCGAGGGTGCGTAAAGCGGATGCGAGTCCTGTCATGCGCACCGTCTACCAGTTCCGGCAGCGCCGGGAAAGGCCGATCGCGTACGGTCGGGCCGTGAAGGACTCCCACTGCTCCTCCTGCGGCGCGGCCCACACCGCCGACGCCGGCTGGCCCCGCACCTGCCCGGCCTGCGGCGACACCGCCTACCGCAACCCGCTGCCCGTCGCCGTCGCCCTCCTCCCCGTCACCGACGGAGCGGGGACCGGCCTCGTCGTCATCACGCGCACCATCGAGCCCATGCGCGGCGGTACGGCCCTCCCCGGCGGCTTCATCGACCACGCCGAGGACTGGCGCGCCGCCGTCGCCCGCGAACTGCGCGAGGAGACCGGCATCACGGCCTCCGCCGCCGACGTCCGCCTGGCCGACGCCCTCAGCTCCCCCGCCGGCCACCTCCTCCTCTTCGGCCTCCTCCCGCCCCGCCCGGCCGCCGCCCTCCCGCCCTCCGTCCCCACCGACGAGACCAGCGGCCACCACGTGCTCCACTCACCGCAGGAGCTCGCCTTCCCCCTCCACACGGAGGCGGTACGCAGATGGTTCGCGGGCCGCTACGAGTGACCGCCGGCCGACGGCCCTGCCCGGGCGGCCGCCGGCCCACCACGGGCAGCCGCCGGCTCACCCCGGGCGGCCCCCGGCCCCCGGCCGAGGCCCTGGCACGTCCCAGGGCTCGAGCACGTCTCAGGTCCGGACCGCCGGCGCCCCCGCCCCACCCCGGCGCGTCCTCCAGCCGTCGAGACCCCTGACGCGCACCGGGAGCCCCGCCTCCTCCGCCCCGTCGTCCGTCACTCGCTCGACGACCACCCGGCCGTCGACGAGGCGCGACTGGTACCGCTCGATCTCGGCCGGCTCCCAGCCGTCCCCCGTGTCCCGTACGACGAGCCCGCCGCCGGTCCGCCCCGCGGCGGGCGCCCACACCTCCAGGGCGAGGCCGCCGTCCTCGCCGCGCACCGCGAGCACCGCCCCCGCGCGGGCCAGCACCGGCACCCGGGACAGCGGGGCGTCGAGCAGCACCTGCCCGGGCCCCTCGTGCACCTGCCCCGTCGCCGTGTCGTACCAGTGCCCGCGCGGCAGCCGAACCGCCCGCCGGTCGGCCCCCCGCGTCAGGACCGGCGCCACCAGCAGCGAGTCGCCGAGCAGGAAGGCGTCCTCGCAGTCCCGCAGCAGCCGGTCCTCCGGCGTCCCCCACCACAGCGGCCGCACGTACGGCGCACCCGTCATCCGCGCGAGCCGGGCGAGCGTCTCGAAGTACGGCCGCAGCCGCTCCCGTTCGGCCAGCGCCACGCGCGCGTGCTCCAGGACCTCGGGCCCGAACTCCCACGGCTCGCGCCGCCCCGCGTCGATCGCCGCGTGCGTGCGGAACAGCGGCAGCCACGCCCCCAGCTGGTACCAGCGCAGGAACAGCTCCGGCGACGGGCTCCCGTCGAAACCGCCCACGTCGGGCCCCGAGTACGGCACCCCGCACAGTCCGAGCCCCAGGACCAGGGAGAGCGAGGCCCGCAGCCCCGGCCACCCCGTCGACACGTCGCCCGACCAGGTGCCCCCGAACCGCTGCATGCCGGCCCAGCCCGAACGCGAGAAGAGGAACGGCCGCTCATCGGGCCGCAGTGCGCGCAGCCCCTCGTACCCGGCGCGGGCCATCGCGAGCCCGTACACGTTGTGCGCCTCCCGGTGGTCACCGCCCCGCCCGTCCAGGGCGTGCCGCGCCGAACGGGGCAGCGTCGGGTCACCGAAGGGCATGAACGACACGGGCTCGTTCATGTCGTGCCAGACGCCCGAGAACCCCTGCCGCAGCCGCTCCTCGTACAGCCCGCCCCACCACTCCCGTACCGCCGGATCGGTGAAGTCCGGATACGCGCACGTGCCCGGCCACACCTCGCCGTGGACCTCCCTGCCCCGCCCGTCCCGCACGAACGCCCCGGCCGCCCGCCCCTCCTCGTACACCGCGTTCCCCGGCTCGGCCGGCACCGCCGGGTCCACGATCGACACCAGCCGCACGCCCTGCTCCCGCAGCTCCGCCGCGAGCCCGGGCAGATCGGGGAACCGCTCCCGGTCCACCGTGAACACCCGGTGCCCGTCGTAGTGATCGATGTCCAGATGCACGGCGGACAGCGGAAGACCCCGCTCCCGGTACCCGGCGACCACCCGCCGCACCTCGCCCGCGCTGCCGAACCCCCAGCGCGCGTGCTGCGGGCCGAGCGCCCAGGACGGCGGCAGCGCGGGCGCGCCCGTCAGCGCCGCCCAGCCGTGCAGCACGCGCGCGGGGGTGCCGACCACCACCCAGCAGCGCAGCGGCCCGCCGGCCATCCGCACCTCGACGCTCCCCGGCCGGTCGTGGCCCGAGCCGTCCCCCTCCTCGCCCTCGGCCAGCGTGACCCGGCCCTCCCAGGAGTTGTCGTGGAACGCCAGGTGCGTGCCGGCGTCCGAGACCACGAACTGCACCGGCATCGTGATGTACAGCGGATCGTCGCCCGGCCCGAAGCGCCCCTTGGGGTCCGTGTTCCACAGCCGGTACGAGCCGTCCCGCAGCCGCGGCCCCGCCGACCGCCCGCCGAGCCCGAAGAACCGCGCGTCCGCCGGCACCTCACTGCGCTGCACCCACCGCGCGTCCGCCCCTTCGGGCCGCTCGCCCTCCCCGCCGGCCACCGGCTCCCACCAGCGCGGCGGCAGGTCCCGCCGCAGCATCACCCCACCGGGCGTGCGGATCTCCACCGCCCCGTGCCGGGACACCGCGACCGTCACCCGCTCGGACACGATCCGCCACCCGCCGTCCGTGTCCGGCTCCAGCGAGGCCCGCGGATCGGGCTCCGGCGCCCCGGCGGCGACGGCGTACGAGGGCAGGGGCCCGGCCCCGTCCCAACCCCAGAACACGGTGCCGCCCGCCGACACGCAGATCCGCAGCGAGGACCGGGCGAACCGGACGGTTCCCCCGCCCGGCCCCGCCTCCGCCTCCACCGCGAGCCCCGGCACGCGCGCCCGCTCCGCCCCCCGCGGCGGCAACCCCCACGCGTCCGCACGGTGCCGCCGCCACGCGGCCCGTACCGTCCGCAACCCCTGTACCGAACCGAACACCTTGATCGAACGCACCAGTCCACGACCGTCCATGACGATCACCCTGCCACCCACCTGGGGCGATACAAGCTTCGTTCAACTTCCGTTCACCCATGGTGGGAGCACATATTCAACTGGCCGACCATGGGCGGCCAGCCCTGGTGCGAAAGACGATCACATGGCATCGTCCTGTCAGCCGCGTCACGCGCACACCCCAGCACGTGCGCCCGACACACGCCGACCCCGCGTACAGCCAGGGAGCCACCCGATGACATCAGCCCAGACCGATCCGCTCTGGCAGCCGGACGACGAACGCATCGCCTCGGCTGCCGTCACCCGCTTCCAGTCCTGGGCGGCCGAACACCACGGCGCCCCGGCCGAGGGCGGCTACCCGGCGCTCCACCGCTGGTCGGTCGACGAGCTCGAAGCCTTCTGGCGGGCGATCGCCGAATGGTTCGACATCCGCTTCGCCACCCCGTACGAGCGGGTCCTCGGCGACCGCGCGATGCCCGGTGCCGAATGGTTCCCCGGAGCCACCCTCAACTACGCCGAGCACGCCCTGCGCGCCGCGGACGAGCGCCCCCACGACACCGCGCTGCTCCATGTGGACGAGACACACGACCCCGCGCCGACCACCTGGGCCGAGCTCCGCCGCCAGGTCGCCTCCCTCGCCGCCGAGCTGCGCGCCCTCGACGTACGCCCGGGCGACCGCGTCAGCGGCTACCTGCCCAACGTCCCGCAGTCCGTCGTGGCCCTGCTCGCCACCGCCGCCGTCGGCGCCGTGTGGACGTCCTGCGCCCCGGACTTCGGCGCCCGCAGCGTCCTCGACCGCTTCCAGCAGGTCGAGCCGGTCGTCCTCTTCACCGTCGACGGCTACCGCTACGGCGGCAAGGAGCACGACCGCCGCGACACCGTCGCCGAACTGCGGGCCGAGCTCCCCACCCTCCGGGCCGTCGTCCACATCCCGCTCCTGGGCACCCCGGCCCCCGAGGGGACCCTCGCCTGGGACGACCTCGTCGCCGCCGACGTCGAGCCGGTCTACGAGCAGGTGCCGTTCGCGCACCCCCTGTGGGTCCTGTACTCCTCCGGCACCACCGGCCTGCCCAAGGCGATCGTCCAGTCCCAGGGCGGCATCCTCGTCGAGCACGTCAAGCAGCTGGGCCTGCACTGCGACCTCGGCCCCGACGACGTGTTCTTCTGGTACACCTCCACCGGCTGGATGATGTGGAACTTCCTCGTCTCCGGCCTCCTCACCGGCACCACCGTCGTCCTCTACGACGGCAGCCCCGGCTACCCCGACACCGCCGCCCAGTGGCGCGTCGCCGAACGCACCCGCGCCACCTTCTACGGCACCTCCGCCGCCTACGTGATGGCCTGCGCCAAGGCGGACGTCCACCCGGGCCGCGACTTCGACCTCTCGGCCGTGAAGTGCGTCGCCACCACCGGCTCGCCGCTGCCCCCCGACGGCTTCCGCTGGCTCCACGACGAAGTCCGCGACAACCTCTGGATCGCCTCCGTCAGCGGCGGCACGGACGTCTGCTCCTGCTTCGCCGGCGCCGTCCCCACCCTCCCGGTCCACATCGGCGAGCTCCAGGCCGCCGGCCTCGGCACCGACCTCCAGTCCTGGGACCCGTCCGGCAAGCCCCTCATCGGCGAGGTCGGCGAACTGGTCGTCACCAACCCCATGCCGTCCATGCCGATCCACTTCTGGAACGACCCCGACGGCAGCCGCTACCGCGACAGCTACTTCGAGATGTTCCCGGGCGTCTGGCGCCACGGCGACTGGATCACGATCACCGACCACGGCTCGGTCGTCATCCACGGCCGCTCCGACTCCACCCTCAACCGGCAGGGCGTCCGGATGGGGAGCGCCGATATCTACGAGGCCGTCGAACGCCTCCCGGAGATCCGCGAGTCCCTCGTCATCGGCCTGGAGGAGCCGGACGGCGGCTACTGGATGCCGCTCTTCGTCCACCTCGTCGACGGCGCCACCCTCGACGACGAGCTGATCGGCCGCATCAAGCGCACGATCCGCACCGAACTCTCCCCGCGCCACGTCCCCGACGAGATCATCGAGGTCCCCGGCGTCCCCCACACCCTCACGGGCAAGCGCATCGAGGTCCCGGTCAAGCGCCTCCTCCAGGGCACCCCCCTGGCCAAGGCCGTCAACGCCGGCTCCGTCGACGACCTCGGCCTCCTCCACTTCTACGAGTCCCTCGCGGCCAACCGCCGGGGCTAGGTCCAGTCCGGAAGGTCCCGCCCGGCTCGGACCTTCCGGCAGATCGGGGTCCGACAGGCCCTGGCCGCTCCCGCCCACGACCAGGGGCCCGCCGATCCGACCGGATCAGCGGGCCCCCGGCCGTACGGGCCGACCCTTCCGGCCGACCCGCCCGGCCCTTCGGGTCAACTCCTCACGTCAACCCCTCACGCCAACTCCCTCGGGCAGCTCTCCGGTGGCCTCGGCGGCAGCCTTGACCAGCACCGCCGAGACCCCGAGCACCGTCCCCGCGCGCCCGGCCGACGTGTCCTCCGTGAGCACGGTCCGCTCCCCGAGGAACGCGGACGTCCTCCGGTCGAAGATCCACTGGGTCTGCTCGCCGCGGGCGGTACGGGCCACGGCGACGCCCTCGCGCCCGGCCGCGTCCCGCGCGGACGGCAGCACGGTCACGCCGGGGATCCGCGCCGCCGCCCCGTACAGCGCGGCGGTGACCTTCGGCGGGGCCCAGGTCTCCGCGAGCAGGGTCCCGATCGCGGTGAACGCACGCTGATCGGCGTCGCCGCCACCCGCGCGCGTGCCGTCCTGGACGAGCCGCAGCAGCACGTCCGGATCGGTGGGGAGGGCCGCCACGTACGCGTGCGTCGGGTTCGTCACCGAGGGCGGCGCCGTCGCGAGGGCGGTCTTCCGGGGAGTGGCCCCGCGGTGGTCGAGCTCGTACACGGGCAGCTCCGCGCCGAGCGGGGAGTCGGCGGCCCCGGGCTCGCGCAGCAGTCCGGGCCGGCTGCCGTCGGCGGAGAGCCACACCTCACGCCGGTGCGCCGGCGGCAGCGCGGCGCGCCCGCCGTCCGCACCGCGCCCCGCGTAGGCGACGAGGCTGCGGATGTACACGTAACCGCCGGGCCCGGCGTCCGGCGCGGGCGCCGCCGCCGCGGCGAGCGCCGCTCCGGACAGGACCCGCACGGCGTCGGGAGACGCCGACTCCCCGGCCGACACCCGTCCGGGGGAGGACCCGGCCGGCGCCTCGCCCGGCGCGAGCACGACGACACCCGCGATCACCGCACAGGCGACCGCCGGCGCGGCGATCCAGCCGCGCCCGAGCCCGCGCCGTTGACGGGCGGCGCGGACCGGCCGGGTACCCGCGCCGTCCCCGCCCTCCAGGGCGGTCCGCAGGACGGCGTACCTGAGGTCCCGCTCCCGCTCCGCCGTCAGGTCGGGCACCGGCGGCGGGGGCAGCAACTCCGTGAGCTCGGAACGCAGAAGGTCGTCCGCGTCGGCGTGCGTCGTGCGGGGCGTGAAGGCGTTCATGCCTGGTTCTCCGTGGTCGGTCGGGGCGCGAGGGCCGGTCGGACGGTCGAGCGGACGGCGACGGACCCGACGAAGGGTGCGGTACCGGATCCGGGCGTCGGCCCGGGTACATCGAGGTGGCCGGGCCCGGATCCGGGCAGGCCCCCGGGCACTGCCCCGGGTACGTCGAGCAGGTCGGGCCCGGGGCCGGGCAACACCCCGACGCTTGCGGAAGGCTCGCGCTCGGATGCGGTTCCTTCGGGGACTGCCGCGGCGCGGACCACGCCGCCCGGCCCCGAGGCGGGACCGCCGACCGTGGCGCCGCGCGCGGCCGGCCGCCTGCCCGAGCGCACCGCGACGGCCGCAGACCGCTCCCGCCGCCGCGCCGCGCGCAATTCCGCTTCGGCGAGCTTCCGGAGCCGCTCGCGGGCCCGGGACAGCCGGGACCGCACGGTTCCGACGGGGACGCCGAGCGCCTCCCCGGCGGCCGCGTAGTCGAGGCCGGCCCACACCACGAGGGTGAAGACCTCCCGCTCACGCCGCCGGAGCCGACCGAGCGCGACGCGGGCCGCCCGTACCTGCTCCCCGTCCGTCATCCGCGCGAGGACGTCGTCGGCGAAGTCCGGCAGGACGCCCCGCTCCGGGAGCCTGGCCAGCGCCGCGTCCCGCCGGCGCGCCTCCCGCGCGGCCCCGCGCATGATGTTGGTGGCGATGCCGAGCAGCCAGGGACGCAGGCTCCCGCCGTCGGCGTGCACCCGGTCGCGGCAGCGCCAGGCCTCCAGGAACGCGGCGGAGACGACGTCCTCCGCGGCCGCCCGGTCCCCGCACACCCGGTAGGCGTAGTGGTACAGCACGCGAGCGTGCTCGTCGTACGCCTCGCCGAGCGCCGAGGGGTCCCCGGCGCGGAAACGATCTCTCATAGGTGATTCCACATCTGGCACTGGGCGCCGGTTCGTCCGGGTTCCCGTGACCTGGGCCACACACCGTGCCGATGTGGCCCAGGTCACGGGAACGCCCGGCCCGCCGTGAGCAGTGCTGAGCATGAACGATCACTGGAACGCACTCCGTACGACCCCGACCCGGACCCCGGCCACGAGCTCCGGCCGCACGACCCCCGGCGCGAGCCGCCGCACGGTCCTGCGCACCCTGGCCGTCGCCACCGTCCTCGCCGGAACGACCCTCTCCGCACTGCCCCCGAACGCCGTGGCGGCGACCGGGACCCCCGAGACGTACACCCTGACGATCCGGCACCTCGACCGCACCGGCGCCGCCACCGGCGGCTACCTCACCCACGTCACCGGCATCTCGGGCCCCGGAGCCGCCGAGGAGGCCGCGCCCTACGACGCGTCCGGCACGGTCACCGTCCGCCTGCCCAAGGGCCGCTACCTGCTCGACTCCACGCTGAACGGCCCCGCCCCGGCCACCGGCACCGACTGGGTCGTCCAGCCCCGCCTGGACCTGACCGGCGACACGACCGTGACCGTCGACGCCCGTACGACCGCGCCGGTGGACGTCCGCCCGCCGGACCAGGCCGCCCGCTACCTGAACAGCATCGGCGTCGTCGAGGTCACCCACGAGGGCACGACCCGCTCCGCGAACGTCATGGTGGCGCGCGACGGACTGCGCGTGGCGCACCTCGGCCCCGCCGCCGAGTCCGGCTCGGTCAAGGAATGGTTCGACACCTACTGGTCCGGCGCGAGCGCCGACTACGCACTCGGCTACACCTTCACCTCCGGCCGCGCCCTGACCGGCCTCGTCAAGCGCCCCGCCACCGCCGACCTGGCCACCGTCAAGATCCGCGGAGCCGCCCCCGACGGATCGACCGACAGCGGGTTCGTCTCGATCCAGCCCAGCGCCGGCCCCACGATCGGCCTGGCCTCCCCCCTCAAGCCGCTCGACACGGCGACCGTCCTCGTGACCCCCGAGCGCGGCCGATGGGACGTCACCTACTCCGGCCCCGCCGGGCCCGAGACGCCGCCCAACCGCTACTCCGCCGACGGGATCGCCGTACGCGCCGGCGCCACCACCACCCACACCTTCGGCAACGCCGTCTTCGGCCCCGCCCTCGCCGGCACGCCCGGCGCCCGACCGGCGGGGGTCCGCGACGGCGACACCCTCGCGCTCGACATCCCCCTGCTCGCCGACGGCGACGGCCACGCCCCGAGCGCTCCCCGCTTCCACGGCGCCACCACCACGCTCCACCGCGACGGCGTCCTGATCGGCACCCGGCAGGGCGACCCCGGCCAGGCGCGGTTCACCACCACGCCCGGCCGCGCCGCGTACCGGCTCACCGCCACGGCGACCCACGGCAGCGGCCCGAGCGCCGGCGGCCGCGTCACCGCGTCCTGGACCTTCGCCTCGGCCGCCACCTCCGGCGCCACCGAACTCCCGCTCAGCACCGTCCGCTTCGCCCCGGAGCTCGCCCTCGACGGCACCGCCCCGGCCGGCACCCTCGTCCGCGTCCCGGTCGCCGTCGAAGGCGCGGCCGCCACGACCGGCGTGCGTTCCCTGACCGTGTCGATGTCGACCGACCTCGGCGCCACCTGGACCCGCGTCCCCGTCCTCGACGGCCAGGTGGGCTTCCGCACCCCCGCCGCCGGCCGGACCGTCTCGCTCCGCGCCGAACTCACCGACACGAACGGCAACACGCTCACCCAGACCCTGCGCAACGCCTACCGCACCCGCTGAACCGCACCGCGCCCTGACGCGCGCGGACGCTCCGGGGAAGGAACGGACCTTCCCCGGAGCATCCGCGCGTCACCGGCGGGCACGTCACCCGCCGTACGTCGCCTGCGCGTCCCCGAGCACCTCCGCGAAGTCCGCCGCGAGGCGCACCGCGTCCGCCGGTGCGAGCGTCGCCGTCGTGATCCGTACCGCGGGCGGCGCCGCGATCCGGAACCGCGCGCCCGCCGCGACCCACCAGCCCTGCGTCCGCAGCCCGTTCACCACCGCCGACTCGTCCCGCACGGGGACCCACACGTTCAGCCCGCTGGCGCCGACGGCCCGGATCCCGTGCGCGCCGAGCGCGCCGATCAGCGCCGCCCGCCGCTCCCCGTACGCCGTCTCGCCCGCCGCCACCAGCTCGCGTACGGCCGGGTCGGCGAACAGGCCGGCCACCGTCTCCTGGAGCACGTGGCTGACCCAGCCCGACGTCATCAGCATCCGTCCGTCGTGGCGCGCCGTCGTGACCGCGTCGCACGCGACCCCGGCCCACCGCAGGTCGATGCCCAGGTGCTTCGACACGGTCCGCACCTGCGCCCACCGGTCGAGCCCCGCCGCCGCGAGCGTGTGGGCCGCGGCCCCGCCGACCTCCGCGTTGTGGTCGTCCTCGACGACGAGCACCTCGGGGAACTCCCTCAGCACCGCCACCAGTTCGTCCCTCCGCGACCGCGTGAAGAACGCCCCGGTCGGGCACTGGCCCCGCGGGCTGCACACCACCGCGCGCACCCCTGCCCGCAGCGCCGTCCGCAGCGCGTCCGGTACGAGCCCCTCGGCGTCGACCGCCACCGGGACGATCCGCAGCCCGAGCGCGGGCACCAGGTCGAGCAGGTGGTGGAAACCGGGATCCTCCATGGCCACCGCGTCACCGGGCCGCAGCTCCGTCGACAGGAGTCGCGCGATGCAGTCGAGCGCGCCGTGCGCGAACGTCACGTGCTCCGCGGGCACCCCGTCCCGCTCGAACCACTTCCGGGTCAGGTCCTCCAGGACGGGCAGGCGCGGCGCCGCGCGATGGGACCCGTACACGGGGGAGACGACCGACGGCGGCCGCAGTACGGGCAGGAAGGCGGGATCCGGATGGCCGCCGGCCAGGTCCACGAGACCGCCGGGCACGCGCGGCGGACGCCGGGACGCCACCGACGGCACCTCCGCCACCACCGTCCCGCCCCGGCCGCGGGTGACGATCAGCCCCCGCTGCCGCAGCTCCTTGTAGGCCGTCGCCACCGTCCCCGGACTCACCCCCAGCATGTCGGCGAGCCGTCGCACGGGAGGCAGGGCGTCCCCCGGCGCGAGCCCCCCTTCGGCCACGCCCCGCTCGACGGACGCGGCGATCCCCTTGGCTGTCGTGCCCTCGATCGCATATTGTGCTGCCACGTAACTGATTATGTATCAATACAAAAGAATGCGCAAGGGGGACCCATGAGCCGCACCACCCACCCGCCCCGCCCACCCTTCAGGGACCGCATCCCCGGAGGCCGCGACGGACGCCGCATGCTCGTCATCGGCTTCATCGACAAGTGCGGCAGCGGACTCTGGTCCACGGCCATGGCGCTCTACTTCACCTACGTCACCGGCCTCGGCCTCGCCCAGGTCGGCCTCCTCGTCGCCCTCTCCGGCGCCGCCGGCATCGCCGGCGCACCCCTCGGCGGCCGACTCGCCGACCGCTTCCCCCTCGTCCGCGTCATCATCTGCACCCAACTGCTGCGCGCCGCGGCCCTCCTCTCCCTCCTCACCACCGACGACTACCTCCTCCTCGTCCTCCTCTCCGCCGCCGGCGCCCTCCCCGACCGCGCCACCAACGTCCTCACCAAGCTGTACGCGGCCCGGGTCGCCGGCCCCGACCGCGTCCGCTACCAGGCCATCAACCGCACCACCTCCAACATCGGCTGGACCCTCGGCGGGCTCGGCGCCGCGGCCGCCCTCGCCGTCGGCTCCACCACCGCCTTCCAGCTCCTGCTCGTCGGAGACGCCCTCTCCTACCTGGTGATGGCCGCCCTCACCCTCCGCTGCGCCGAACCGCCCTCCCCGACCCCCTCCCGCGTCGCCGCCGCCTCCACCGACGCGCCCCCCACCGCCAAGCGCTCCAACCCCTGGCGCGACCGGGGCTTCCTCGCCTTCACCGCGGGGGAGTCCGTCTTCTTCCTCCACGACTCGATCCTCCAGGTCGCCCTCCCGCTCTGGATCGTCCACGCCACCGACGCCCCCGTCGGCCTCGCACCCCTCCTGATGGTCCTCAACAGCGCCCTCGTCGTGGTCTTCCAGGTCCCGCTCTCCCGCTACGGCGGCACCACCGCCGCGGCCCGCCGCCTCTTCACCCCGCTCGCGGTCCTCTTCGCCGCCGGCACCCTCTGCCTCGCCGTCTCCCCGCTCGGCGGCCCCACCCTCGCCGTCACCGCCCTGGTCGCCGCCGCCGTCGTCCTCACCTTCGCCGAGATGATCCACACCATCGCGTCCTGGGAGATCTCCATCGCCCTCGCACCCGACGACGCGCAGGGCGCCTACCTCGGCGTCCACGGCCTCGCCCAGTCCACCCAGCGCTTCGCCGGCCCCCTCGTCGTGACCGGCCTCATCTCCGCCGGCCCCCTCGCCTGGCCCTTCCTCGGCGCCGCCCTCGTCGCCACCTGCGCCGCACAGCACCGCCTGGTCGGCCGACGCCTCACCGAACCGTCACTGTCAGTGGCGAAGGTTACGGTGAGTGAGCACTGATCGGACCGTCACCAGGGGGAGACATGACCCGGACCGGCACCACCACGACCCACCTCCGCCGCGCCCTGCGCCGCGAGGTCCCCAGCACCGTCGGCCTCCTCGCCGACGAGCACGACTTCACGGCCATGCGCCGCTACCGCACCTTCGCCTTCGACGACCACTCCACCTACCTCCAGCAGGTCGAGGCCCTCCTCAAGACCCTCGCCGGCCAGGGCGGCCACACCACCGTCACCCTCTTCGACCCCGAGGAGTACGCGGCCTGGTGCACCGAGACCGCCCTCGACCCCGACCACCCCACCAGCCGCAGCCGCTTCACCGCCCACCTCGCCGCCACCGGCGCCCGCGTCACCTATACGGGGCAGCCCCTCACCACCCTCCTCCCCGAGCTCGTCGCCGCCGCCGTCCGCCACGCCACCTGGCAGTACGCCACCACCGTCCTCGCCACCGCGGGCCCCTGCGCCGACTGCGGCGAGGACATCGGCCGCGCCGCCTTCGAGCGGGCCGACCGCCTGCTCGGACGACTCCTGGAAGCCGCCGGACCCGGCATCCACCACCTCGTCTGCAGCGTCCCCGCCGCCGACGACCAACTCCTCGCCGTCCTCCACGCCCACGGCACCACCCGACCGGACGACTCCACCGCCACCGAGTTCACCGCCGTCCTCGCCGCCGGCATCGCCCTCGCCGCACCCGCGGGACTCGTCCTCCGCACCGCCACCCCCGACGCCCCCGACCACCTCCACGGCTGGCGCCTCACGGACGGCACCCTCACCCCACTCACCGAAGCCGAGGTCTTCACCGCCTACTGCACCGACGCCCGCACCGGCGAACCCCTCTCCCCGGAACCGGGAGTCGCCTACCGCGCAGGCTTCCCCCTCACCCCCGACCCCGACGACGACCACCCCTTCCACCACTGAGCCCGCACACGCCGAAGGGGCCTCCCGTCACCCACATGACGGAAAGCCCCTTCGCTCCATGCCGGACGCCCGGGATCACTCCCCGGACAGCACCGCCTGCGCGGCGATCCGCGCGTCGTGCGCCGTGTCCGCCGCACGCGCCGCGGCCGCGGCCCGCTCGCACTGGGCCAGCGTGTACTTGGCCAGCGTCGCCCGCACGTACGGGATCGACGCCGCACCCATGGACAGGGAGGTGACCCCCAGACCCGTCAGCACACAGGCGAGCAGCGGATCCGAGGCGGCCTCGCCACAGACACCGCAGCTCTTGCCCTCGGCCTTCGCCGCCTCGGCGGACAGCGCCACCAGGTCGAGCAGCGCCGGCTGCCACGGGTCCTGCAGCCGGGACACCGCACCGACCTGACGGTCGGCCGCGAAGGTGTACTGCGCCAGGTCGTTGGTGCCCAGCGACAGGAACTCGACCTCTTGCAGGATCGAGCGCGCCCGCAGCGCGGCCGAGGGAATCTCGACCATCGCACCGAACTTCGCCCGCAGCCCCGCCTCACGGCACGCGTCGGCGAACGCCTTCGCGTCCGTACGGTCGGCCACCATCGGCGCCATGACCTCGAGGTACACCGGCAGCCCCTCGGCCGCCTTCGCCAGCGCGGTCAGCTGCGTCCGCAGCACGTCCGGGTGGTCGAGCAGCGACCGCAGACCCCGCACACCGAGCGCCGGGTTCGGCTCGTCCGCCGGCGTCAGGAAGTCCAGCGGCTTGTCCGCACCCGCGTCGAGCACCCGCACGACCACACGGCCCTCGGGGAACGCCTCGAGCACCTTGCGGTAGGCCTCGATCTGCTTCTCCTCGGACGGCGCCTTCTTGCTGTCGTCCAGGAAGAGGAACTCCGTACGGAACAGACCGACACCCTCGGCACCGGCCTCCACCGCCGCCGGCACGTCCGCCGGACCACCGACGTTGGCCAGCAGCGGCACCTTGTGCCCGTCCGACGTCGCACCCGGACCGCTGGACGTCGCCAGCGCGGCCTTCCGTGCGGCGGCGGCCTCGGTCAGCTCCGCCTTCTTCTCCTCGCTCGGGTCCACGAACAGCTCACCCGTGGAACCGTCGACCGCGATGAGCGTGCCCTCGGCCAGCTCACCCGCACCGGGCAGCGCCACGATGGCCGGCACGCCGAGCGCCCGCGCCAGAATCGCGCTGTGGCTGGTCGGCCCGCCCTCCTCCGTCACGAACCCGAGCACCAGCGTCGGGTCGAGCAGCGCGGTGTCGGCGGGAGCCAGGTCCCGCGCGATCAGCACGTACGGCTCGTCGCTGTCCGGCACACCCGGCATCGGCACGCCCAGCAGCCGCGCGACGATCCGGTTCCGCACGTCGTCGAGGTCGGCGACCCGCCCGGCCATGTACTCACCGGCACCCGCCAGCAGCTCGCGATAGTGCGAGAAGGCGTCGTAGATACCGCGCTCGGCCGTGCTGCCGACCGCGATCCGGCGGTCGACGTCGGCGATGAGCTCCGGGTCCTGGGCGATCATCGCCTGGGCCTCCAGCACCGCCTGGGCCTCGCCACCGGCCAGGTTGCCCCGGGCATTGAGGTCCGCGGCCACAGCCTCCACGGCCTGACGGGCGCGCCCCTGTTCGCGCTCCGCCTCATCGGCCGGAATCTGCTTGGCCGGCGGCTCAAGGACCGCCGTGCCCATGTGCCGGACCTCGCCGATCGCCACCCCGTGGCTGACGCCGACGCCTCGCAGCGTTGTCTCCATCTCACCCGTCTCCGATTGAGCGACGGCCCCGGCCGCCGCGTTGAATGTCGAACTCGCGGTCGTCACCAGGACGAACCGGCTCAGTTCCAGCCGAAGAGCTGGTCGCCGGGCTTCACGTCGGCGTCTTCGACGACATCGACGAGCGAGTCCGCAGTGGCCTCCAGGGCCACGATCGGGCAGATGGGGGACTTGCCGGCGGCCTCGACCGCGGCCGGGTTCCAGCGCACGACGGCCTGTCCGCGCGTCACGGTGTCACCCTTGTTCACGAGGAGCTCGAAGCCCTCCCCGTTGAGCTGGACGGTGTCGATGCCCAGATGGATCAGCACACCGTGTCCCTGATCGTCGACGACGACGAAGGCGTGCGGGTGCATGGAGACGATCACCCCGTCAATAGGGGACACCGCCTCCGAAGGCTCGCGCACGGGATCGATGGCGGTACCCGGACCGACCATCGCACCGGAGAAGACCGGGTCGGGAACTGCGGAGAGACCGATGGCGCGTCCAACAAGCGGCGACGTCACGGTTGTCATGGGAAGCCTCCCAGGGGCGGAGATTGTGTGGCGCCGTCACTACCTGTCCTGGACGGCGTACTGTTCTGAAGCGTAAGTCATAAGAAGTCCCGGTTCCGCCCGAGACGTACCAGTTGGGCGGAGCTAGGGACCACCAGCGACGATTTGCCTCTACTGACGGTGGGATGTACTGTCGTACTCCTGCCTGACCCCAACGCGGCCTTGAGTCGCGGGTCGGCAGCACCTATCAAGCCAGATCCTAACCCCAGTGGTCTACACCTCTGCATGCTCGCGGAGGACGTGGTCAGCGGGACCGAGAAAGCCTGGTAATGTTTGACCCCGCCGGGAACGGGAAAAGCGAAAGCCAATTCCAATCCCAGCAGCCCGCTCCAGCGGGTGGCAGAAACGGAAATCGGATCTGCTAAGCTGGAAACACGAAATACCGAAGGAAGCGCCCGGAGGGCCTGGAAACAGGAACGAAGGAAGCGTCCGCACCTTGAGAACTCAACAGCGTGCCAAAAATCAACGCCAGATTAGT